>DRJW01000341.1 GCA_011052055.1 Nitrospirota bacterium | reverse complement strand
TTGTATCTTCTTTAATCCCAACATCCTCGCGCACAAATTCCATAAAATGACGCAGGTCCTCTGCTCCAAAACTAACTTTCTCTCCACTTTTTTTCTGATATCCTAGCTGTGGATCAACAGGCCCCAAATTTGAAAATGGATGCATAATGATCTCATCGGCCCCAAGAGCCAGCAAAGTAGCAGCGCTAAATGCTTCGTATGGAAGCAAAGCATATATGCGATCAAATTTTTCGCGCAAAAGAGATATTACTCTCCAAGCAACAGTAGGATCACCCCCATTGCTTACTATTAGAAAATCAACCTCTTTGGTCTCTGAAGGTATCTCCAATAACTGCTTTGTAAACTGCTGTATAACATCGGCAGCCATCGCGCCTGTCGCGTTTCGCCTTTGGCTTGTAACGTATGTAATAAGCGGATGGCCCCGCATCTCTTCAATTTTTTTATAAATTTCTTTGCGTTCTATAACTGACATATCGGTCTAATCTGATCGTAATTATCCACCAAGCCGTACCACCACACTGGAAATAACACTATCACTATCATAATATTCCCACAATACTAAGTGAAAGAAAAGGAGTATCTAAGGGATTTGATCGATTTGAAAAACTGCCCCACTACCGGAAAAAACCTCAGACAAAATCGAGCAGTCTGTCGATATCGGAGGCTGTATTGTAGAAATGGGGCGATACTCTTATCCCCTTGCCTCTTTTAATAACCATGATCTTGTTGTCGGCGAGCCGTTTTGAAAGCTCATCGGTTTTGCTTTCGCCGGACGGAGCGAAAATCACTATTCCCGATTTCTCACCCTCCTTTCTCGGAGCGAAAATCTGGCAGTCTTTCGTTTGAAGACCTTCGATAAGCCTGTCGGTAAGGGCGATAATGTGCGCCTCGTTGCGAGCGACACCCAATGACGTAACAAGTTTTATCGACTCGTGCAGGCCGTAAATCCCCGCAAGATTAGGGGAGCCTTCCTCGAATCGCCGGGCGTCGTCCCGGAATGTCATATCTATGTCGGAGAAGTCCTCGCCGTTTATCACGCTGTTCCAGCCGACTCTGAGCAGGTCAAGGTCTTCAAGCCGCTTTTCATCGCAGAAAAATATTCCCGACCCCATGGGGCCGCAAAGCCATTTAAAGCCGCCGCACGACAGAAAATCTATCCCGCTCTGTTTCACGTTCAAAGGGATCGCGCCAAGCGACTGGATGGCGTCCACGAAAAAAAGAACGTTTTTGTCGCTGGTTAAAGCGCCAAGGGCGTTAAGATCGGTTCTGTGGCCGGAAAGATATTGAACAGAGGATATGGCCACTATTTTTGTTCTGGGGGTGATCGCTTTGGCGATAGAGTCGATCGTCACTCTGCCATCATCGTTTTTTACCGTTTTTACGACCACGCCCAGCCTCTGGAGGTTGAGCCAGGGATAAACGTTGGATGGAAATTCCAGGTCGTTTATTATCACCTCGTCCCCGCTTCTCAAACCAAGCCCGGAGGCCACAAGCGACACACCGTCTGATGTGTTCCGGACAAAAGCGATCTCCTTATCGGACGCGCCTATCAAACCTGCGGCGGTTTTACGCGCCTGTTTCGCTCTGTCGCTCCACTCGTCCATTTTCAGATAGACGGATTGGCTTATCTCGTCCAGCAGAGAAACCATCGCGTCCCGGCCGGGGGAGGCGAGCGGGGTCATTCCCGCCGCGTTGAGGAATGTCATTGCGGTGAGCGCAGGAAAGCTCTCTCTTATCGCGACCGACTCATCGTCCTCAAAAAGTCTTGAAACAAGCATAAAGTTGAACTCTAAGAATTAAACTGTGTATAAAATCGGGCTGTTCTTCCAGGTATTCGCTGAAAAGCTGTTTACATACCCTTCTGGCATAGTTTAACATAATAGATTGAATTAAATTTGGAGAGAAAATGGTTGAAAATGAACCGTTCGTGGATTTGCATCTTCACTCTACCTGCTCAGATGGCGGCGACACACCGGAGGAGATTGTATCGAAAGCCTCAAAGCTTGGTTTTTCATGTGTTTCCATCACCGATCATGACACCTGCAAAGGTTATAAAAGAGCGCGTGAAGCCGCTTTAAAACATGGTGTGGAGCTGATTCCGGGAATAGAGGTCTCCACACAGATGGGTAACCGCTCCGTTCATATACTCGGCTACATGGTGAATCCGAAAAGCGATGCCATTGAAAAAATAGTTTCCGTCGCAGGGCAAGGAAGGCTTGAAAGGATGGAGCGGATTGTATCAAAGCTGTGCAAGCTTGGATACAGGGTGGATATCAAGGGTGTTATCCGCTTCACCGGAGAGGGTGTTTTAGGCAGGTTCCTGCTGGCGAAATACCTCGTCTCCATCAAACAGTTCAAATCGACACACGAAGTCTTCTCAAAGGTTCTGGGCGATGAAAAACCTGCCTTCGAGCCGGTTCCGGGATTTGCGCCATCAGAGGCTATCGAGCTTATCTCCGAGGCGGGCGGTGTGTCGTCTCTTGCGCATCCCGGCGGAAGTTTCTCCACCGAAGAGATTGAAGGATTTATAAAGGCGGGACTTGACGGGATTGAGGCATTCACTCCTCATCACGACCCCGCCGACGAGCAAAAATATATAGATATTGCCAGCCGTCACAATCTTCTGGTTACCGGCGGCTCCGACAGTCACGGCAATCCCGACTACAGGCGCCAAATTGGAGCCGTTAAACTTCCCTACCGGCTGGTTGAAAGCATCAAGGAAAGAACGGAGCAAGAAGTCACTACTGGATAGTGACGAAAGGATAAATACATGAGATTGAGAAAAGAGATGATCGAGTACCTTGCGGGACGCATCATAGATGTACTGGAGGAAAAAGAGGTGATCGACACGGGAGATGAGCAGGAAAGCGTGTCCGCCACTGTCTCCGGGATTATTACCAGGGATTTACAGGTTGAAGATGAGCTTAACGACGAGGTAAAAGTGATCCTTGAGAAGATGGGTGATGAAATCGACAGCGCAAACATTAACTACCGGAAAATGTTCCAGATGGTCAAACAGAAATTGGCCAGGGAACGCGGTTTGATCCTTTAACGGAGATGGTTCAATGAGACTTAGCAGGGAAAAAATAAACCACCTGTCAAAGCTGATTCTTCGCGGATTTTTAGAAGACGACCGGCTTGAGTTTTTCTGCGATGAAAACGATCTACGGCTGGAAATAGTCAATATTTTGCGTACGGAGCTTGAAATAGAAGAAGATATAGACAGCTCCGTCCGTAAAATGATCGAGTCGTATTCTAAAGATATCCGGGAGGGAACCGACGAGTGGGATATCCTGTACCACAAGCATTACAATGAGGAAACCAAGAAACGGAGGGGGATATCGCTTTAGGGAACCCGCTCTTGAGCGGAGGGATTAAAAATCCCGATAATCGTCCGTTGCCTTGCCCTCCTGATAAAGCGCGTTTTCCCGCCGATAATTCACGACAGATGATTTTTATTGACTGATTACCTCTATTATTGCAAGATGCAATTATTGTAATCGGTCTCAAAAAGCAAGGTGAGCAATTGGATAAGTTCCGAAGACTGACATTTTTGGTGTGGTTTGCGCTTTTTCCGCTTTTATTCATTAGCTATGGCGGAGCCGAAGCGGGCATCCTCTGCATTGATACGCACCATGTGAATTTCGAAGCCGCAAACTATGGGCGCGGCGCGGTCGCTTTTCCTGTTAAGCCCAGGGGGCCGGTGGACGAGCGTCATGGCGACCACTGCCTCGATATTCCCCTGTCGATAGGAGACATACAACCTGCTGTCTATAAGATACAGCAGACCGATCTCCACTCGTGGACACCAGATATCGCCGGGGCTATCCCCGGACAAGCTCCTGAGATAGCCCCTGTTAAATACTTATACTTGCCCGATGTATCGAGGAGCAATCACACTCTCTCACTTCTTCGCTGTGTCATCCTCCTGATTTAACTCATCCAAACATTCCGCTCGCTGTAATCGAGCGAACCATAGACGCGCTTTTTGCGCTTTTTTATTAATGTTTCGGAGGAATTCATGTCGTTTATTAAAAGCCATTTTCCGTATGGCATGGCGCTATTGATTGGAGCCGTCGTATTCGCGGCGCAAAGCTCCAGCGCGATTGGGCCGGACGATATTCAATCGTATCAGGCTCCCGCAGAGCCGGCTGGCGAGAAGAATAATGACCAGCTATTTCCCCAGGAGCCGAAAGGGGCTATCAATCTGCGTCAGGCTTTATCTTTAGCCTTGATGAGAAACCATAGTCTTCGAGCGTTCGCGTGGGAAATCAGGGCCAGAGAGGCAAACACATTACAGGCGGGGCTTTTGCCAAATCCCACTGCGTCGGCCCTGATTGAAAACGCTCAGGGGACAGATTCATATAACGATTACAACAGGGCGGAAACCACGCTGTCGCTGAGTCAGTTGATCGAGCTTGGCGGCAAGCGCTCAAAACGGGCAAAGGTCGCTAAATTTGAAACGGCTCTTGCCGGGTGGGATTACAAAACGGCGCGCATCGATACGTTTGCCGAGGTTACAAAATCTTTCATCGACGCCCTGACCGCCCAGGAACAGCTTGCCTTGGCGAAAAAACTTGTTCAACTGGCGCAAAAGGCCTTGAATACGGCCACGGTACGGGTCGCGGCGGGCAAGGCTCCACCAATAGATCAAACCAAGGCGAAAGTTGAATTCTCTATAAGTCAGATCAGACTGCGCAAAGCGCGCGCCAGGGTTACCGCCGCATACAAGAAGCTGGCCGAGCTATGGGGTAGCGCCAGGCCGGTATTTGAAAAGGTTGATGGGAGCCTGGATGTAGTGGAGACAATTCCGCAAGTCGAGCAACTCGTAAAATTAATCGGAAGAAACCCGGAGATAGCCCGGTGGGATGAACAGCTTGACAAATACAGGGCGGCTGTCCAGTTGGAAAGGGCGGGACAGATTCCCGACCTCACTTTGGAAGGTGGCGTTCGTCAGTTAAGAGAGACGCAAGACACAGCGCTGGTAATGGGTTTTTCCATACCTATTCAAATATTCAACCGCAACCAGGGCGCTTTGCGCGAGGCGCGTTTCAATCTCACAAGAGCGAGGGAGCAACGTCAAGCGACTATATCCCGCATCAGATCCACATTGGCTCAAAGCTATCAGGAGCTATCGTCTGGAAACTCGGCGGCCCTGGCTCTGCGCGATGACGTTCTGCCCGGAGCGCAATTGGCTTTTGACACCGCCAATGTAGGATACCGCGAAGGGAAGTTCAGTTTCCTTGAAGTGCTCGACGCCCAGCGTGTCCTGTTTGAAGTGAAATCTGAATTTATCAATACACTGTCCGCGTACCACAAGGCGGTGGCGGATGTTGAAAGACTGATAGCTGGAGGAATAAATTTATCCAGCATGAATGGAGAGAAATAAATGGTGAATATAAAAGACAGGCCGGGCATAGCGCTGATCGCGCTGTTATTCGCCCTGCTCATTTCAGCTTCTTCGGGGTGCGACTCCTCTGAAAATCATTCCGGACAGAAAGAAAATTCTCTGGATCAGGGCGAGGAGAAACACGCCCACAACGAGAATGAAGACGCGAAACAGGGAAAAGGCCATGACAAAAGCGCTGATGCCGGTCACGGGGAGGAGATAGTACGTTTAAGCAAAAAAGAGCTTGAGGAGTTTGGAGTGCAAACCTCGCTGGCAGGGCCGGGGCAATTAAACATCAGTGTCACTCTTCCTGGCGAAGTCTCTGTAAACGCAGACAGAGTCGCCCATGTTGTCCCCCGCGTTTCAGGCGTCGTCCGCGAAGTCCGTAAAAACCTTGGCGACCATGTAAAGCTGGGGGAAGTGATGGCGGTTCTTGAAAGCCGCGAGCTTGCCAGCGCGAAGGCGGAGTACCTGGCGGCCATCGAGCGGCTATCGCTGGCCAAAGCGAACTATTCCAGGGAAGAGAGGCTTTGGCGCAAAAAAGTCTCTTCCGAACAGGATTACCTGAACGCCAAACAGGAGCTGGCGGAGATGCGTATCGCGCTTCGCTCCGCCGAGCAGAAACTTCACGCCCTGGGATTTACGGAAAAGTACCTTAAACAACTGCCCGAACACACCGACGCTACCTTTACTTTTTACGAAATCACAGCTCCGTTCAATGGAACCGTTATCAAGAAACACGTGGCGCTGGGCGAGGCGGTTCAAAACGACGCCGGCCTGTTCGTCGTGGCCGATTTAAGCACAGTGTGGGTAGACCTTAGCGTGTACGAAAAAGACCTTCCTTTCGTAAAAGAAGGAGCCAAAGTCGCTATTACCGCCGGGCATGGCATCCCGGACACCACAGGCGTTATCTCATACGTGGGGCCGATTGTCGGAGAGCAGACCCGCACCGCCATCGCGCGCGCGGTTGTATCCAACGACAAAGGAGCGCTTCGTCCCGGTCTTTTTATCACCGGCAAGGTCACTGTCAAAAATATATCCGTTCCCGTCATCGCGCCGAAAACGGCGCTCCAGACCTACGAAGGCAAAACTGTCGTTTTCATTGAAACCGCAGAAGGATTCGAGCCGAGTCTGGTTACGGTAGGCCAGTCGGACAAGACAAACGTAGAGATCGTATCCGGGCTGTCTTCAGGAAACAAGTATGCAACCAAAGGCGCGTTCACGCTGAAAGCCCAGTTCTCCAAAGGAGAGTTCGAGGCCGGACACAGCCATTAAAGGAGAGTCGATAATGGAGCGGATAATAAATTTTGTTCTGAGCAACAGACTGCTTGTTACAGTCATGTCGCTAATGGTGATGGTAGCTGGTTACTATGGCTACACCCAGCTTCCGATAGACGCCTTTCCAGATGTCTCTCCCAATCTTGTCCAGATATTTACCGAGACTGAAGGACTGGCTCCCGAAGAAGTTGAAAAATACGTGACCTATCCTGTGGAGACGGCCATGAACGGTTTGCCGGGGATTGTGAAAATCCGCTCCGTCTCCAACTTTGGCCTGTCTGTTGTGAATGTTTATTTTGAAGACGGGATGGATATTTATTTCGCCCGTCAGCTGGTAAACGAGCGGTTACAAGAGGCCCGCAACGATATTCCGCCAGGCTTTGGCGATCCGGGAATGGGGCCGATATCCACCGGCATGGGGCTTGTTCTTTTCTACTACCTCGATGACGAGACAGGGAAATACTCTCTGACCGAGCTTAGAACTATACAAGATTGGGTGGTCAAGTTCAATCTTCAGACGGTACCCGGCGTAACGGAGATCCTGGGTATAGGCGGATGGGAGAAACAGTTCCATGTGGTGATTGATCCCAATGCGCTCCTTCGCTATGGCGTGACACTTGACAATGTTATCGACAGGATACGCGAGAACAACCTCAACGTTGGAGCCCAGTTCATAGAGAAGACCAATGAAGAGTTCATCGTGCGCTCGGTGGGTCTTGCGTCTTCGATCAAGGATTTGGAAAACATTATCATCAAAACTGTAGACGGGACGCCGGTGTTTTTAAAGAATATCGCTAATATCAAGATTGGCGGGGCTATCCGGCGTGGAGTTCAAACCATGAACGGCATAGGGGAAGTTGTAGCCGGAATGGTTATCAAGCTGTTCGGAACAAACTCGTCCACGGTAATCGGGAGTGTGGAGGAGCGGCTGTCAAAGATAAACAAGATTCTGCCTGAAGGCGTTAAGATAGTTCCATACTATGAGCAAAAAGCCCTTGTCGAGGCGTGCGTAAAAACAGTCAAGGACGCCCTCATGCAGGGGATCATACTCGTCATTATAATCCTCATGGTGTTTTTCGGGGCCTTCCGCCCCAGTCTGGTGGTGGCTATCTCCATTCCTTTCTCCGTCCTTTTTGCGATGGGCGGGATGTACTTATTCGACATCTCGGCGAATCTGATGTCTTTCGGCGGCCTGGCCATCGCTATCGGCATGATGGTGGACGGAAGCGTCGTTATAGTGGAGAACGTGGAGCGGATGCTAAGAAAAGCGGATCCGGGTGAGTCACGCGCTCACGTTGTCGCGCGCGCCTGCATCGAGGTTGGCAGGCCCATCGTATTCGCCGTCTCCATTATCATCATAGTTTTTCTTCCATTATTTACACTTCAGGGAGTAGAAGGCAAAACCTTCCGTCCGCTGGCGTACACGATAGCCCTGGCGATGTTCGGCTCGCTTTTGTTCGCCATCATTGTCGCGCCTATCCTCTCCCAATTGCTGATGAAAAAACCGGAAAGCGGTAAAAGCGGAGAGAGCGAAGCGCGTGAGGTATTTCTTGTTCGCTGGCTCAAAAAATTATACGAGCCTATGGCCCGCTTTTTTATACGGCGGCGATCTATGGCGGTGACCATAGCAATGGCGCTTGTAATACTCGGCGCGCTTGTCTTCCCCCGGCTGGGATCGGAGTTTACCCCCACGCTACAGGAGGGAACGCTGGTTTTACGGCTTACGATGGCTCCTTCGATCGCGCTTACGGAAAGCGCGCAGGTGACCATGCGCGTGGAGAGAAGGCTGATGAAAGTTCCAGAGATCACCGGTGTGGTATCGAGGATTGGCAGAGGCGAGGTGGGGGCCCATACCGATCCTGTCAACAGCGCCGAGATGTACCTGCTCCTCAAGCCGAAAGACGAGTGGCGTTTTCCCAGCGATCAGGAGAAACTTGAAGCCGCTATTCGTGAACAGCTTGGCGAAGTTCCCGGCGTCCTTACCAATTTCACCCAGCCTATCGCCATGACGGTTGATGAGCTTTTAGAAGGAGTTCGGGCGGAGCTTGCCATCAAGCTTTTTGGTGACGACCTGCGGATACTAAAACAAAAGGCGGATGAGATTGTCCAGGCTGTAAGCCAGGTCAGGGGTTCAGCCGATGTCCAGGCGGATCAGATATCCGGGACGCCCCAACTACTTATCAAGGTAGACCGCCAGGCCATCGCCCGCTACGGCATAAACATCTCCGATGTTCAATCGGTAATCCGCGCCGCCGTGGGTGGCGAGAAAGCGGGACAAATATTTGAAGGCATACGCCGCTTCGACATACTGGTACGATACGCCGCCCCGTACAGGGAGACAGCCGAGGCGATAAAAGAGATCCGCCTCAGAACTCCGGACGGCGTTGTGGTTCCTCTAACTCAGCTGGTGAGCATGGAGGAGATAATCGGCCCGCGCCAGATTACTCGTGAAAGCAACCAGCGGTTCATAACCGTCCAGTTAAACGTTAACGGCAGGGACATAGGCTCTTTTGTTGAAGAGGCGAAAAAGGTTATAGATGAAAAAGTCTCACTGCCTCCAGGATATCTCTTAACCTGGGGCGGACAGTTCCGCCTCCAGCAAGAAGCCAATAAACGTCTGGCCGTCGTTATTCCGGTCACGCTGGCTATCGTCTTCTTATTGCTGTTTTTCAGTTTTAACTCACTTAAAAACTCTTTCCTGATTTTGCTCAACATACCGCTTGCGCTTGTGGGGGGGGTTGTCGCGTTATGGATATCGTCCCAGAATCTTTCCGTGCCGGCCTCGGTCGGTTTTATCGCGCTGTTTGGCATTGCGCTTGAGAACGGAATGGTGCTGGTTACGTATCTCAACCAGCTTGTGCGGGACGGTGTTTCAATCGACGAGGCCTCGATTCAAGGCGCGCTTATGCGTATGCGGCCTGTGCTGATGACGGCTTTGACTACGGCGCTGGGCCTGATTCCGCTCCTTTTCTCCACAGGGACGGGTAGCGAGGTGCAAAGGCCGCTTGCGACCGTGGTTATCGGGGGCCTTGTAACTTCTACCATTCTTACTTTGCTGGTCATACCGGCGATCTACAAGTGGTTTGCTATAGACCCGCAGAATGAAACGTTGTCAAGCTAGAAGGAGGCGCAAAAGTGAAAGAGATAAAAGCATATATAAAACCTCACAAGCTTTCCGCTGTGACGCTGGCGCTTCACACTGTTGAAGGCCTGACGGGAATGAGCGTTGTGGACGCGCGAGGTTTTGGCAGGAGCATAGGCAAAAACGTAAGACATGGAGTCGTGGATGATCTGGTCGATTACATCCCGCATTCGAAGATTGAGATCATTTGCCGTGATGAGCTGGTGGACGAGGTCGTCTCGAAAATCGAAAAAGCGGCGCATACCGGCTTGCGGGGAGACGGGAGAATATTTGTCATCAATGTGGAAACCTCCGTTCGTATCGAAACCGGTGAGAGGAAATAGGGCAGTTTATAAAGGAGGGGAGATCATGCCGATAGCAAACATTCGGGAATGCTCCAGAAAAAGAAAATGACAGCCCACGGGCCCACGGGCCCAAAGCTGTAGAGCAGACCGCCCGTGCCGTAGAGCAGACCGCCCGTGCCGTAAGCAGACCGCCCGTGCCGTAGCAGACCGCCTGTGCTGTAGAGCAGACCGGTGGTCGGACGTTATTTG
>DRJW01000340.1 GCA_011052055.1 Nitrospirota bacterium | reverse complement strand
TTACCTGTTTGCCATCGCCGGTCTGCAGAGTAAAATCGGGCGCTAAATCGCCGGTTTTTATCGCCTTTTCAATCATCCCGGACGAAGACAGCAGTTTCATGCTTTCACGAATAACAGCGACGACTTCGTCAGGGGATCGCTCCATGAGCGTTCTTTGCAATTGGTCAAGTTTTGATTGTAAATGTAATTGCGTACTCATAGTAGTTAATATTATTATTGATGTGATCCAAGCTGGCAATATACCATGGTCTTACCGTCGATAATAACACGTTCGTTTTTAGCAAAATACATTTTGTGCTAGAATTTGTCGAGCGGCGCAAGAAAATGACAGGTGAGAATAAAAACAAAAACCAATCAGACAAAGAGCTAATTGAGCTCCGTGATCGTGTTTTTTCTCTGGAAAAAGAAAATAAAGACCTTAAGATATCCCTCGAAAGACAGATAAAAGCCGGGGAGATTCCGGGCCAGCTGGTGAACCTCTCCTTCGACTCGTTTTTTGTCCATGTTAATAACGAGATCAAGTTTATAAACGAGACGGGCGTAAAGCTTTTCGGCGCGTCAAGCCGCGAGCAGATAGTCGGAAAAGACCTGATAGAGTTTCTCCATCCCGATTTTCGCAAATCAGTAATAAACAAGCAGAAAAAACTGTACGCGGGCGGGGAGAAGGGAAGCTCGCTGGGCGATACGAGGCTTTTGCGTATTGACGGGGAGCCCGTGGACGTGGAAGCGGCCGGTGTTATTTGCGATTACCAGGGCCAAAAAGCCGTTCTTGTAGTTTTGCGCGATATCTCCAAACGAAAAAAGGCCGAGGACAAAGTAAAGCTTATGGCGCTTTTCGGCGAGCTAAACCCCGCTCCGGTTCTTCGTTGCGGTCTGGATGGCGTTGTGCAGATAGCTAACCCCGCTTCCCGTGAAATATTCAAAACCGGCATTGTGGGAGAGCCGTTGGCATCGGTTTTGCCGGAGATCGATGAAAAAGAAATTATCGAATGTATACGTAACAGCTCGATAGTTTCTTTTGGCGCTTTTATCGGAGAGCGCGCGTTCCAGTTCACGATTAAAGGCTCTAAAGAGGCGGGCGTCGCGCAAATATACGGTAGCGACATCACCAATCGAAAACGGATGGAGGACGAGTTGCGCCAGGCCAAAGAGCAAGCGGAGGAGGCGACAAAACTCAAAGATCAGTTTGTCTCGCTGGTGGCCCATGATCTCCGGTCGCCGTTCAGCTCGATAATCGGGCTTTTGAGAATGCTCGACCAGGACAACGGCCATCCTCTAAGCGACGGCCAGAAAGATATTGTAGGCAGGGTTTTAAAGAGCGGCGAAAACCTCATAACGATGATAGATCAGCTACTTGACATCAGCAGGCTCAAGACCGGGAAGATAACATTGGACGCAAGGTTTCTCGACGGCCAGGCCATAGCCTCGATGGTGATCGACGAGGTTAAGAGTTTGGCTGAGAAAAAGAGCATAAAGATAGTTAATGACGTTCCGGGCAAGACCAGGCTTTACGCCGATTTCGACCTGTTCAGCGAGGTGTTGAGAAACCTTCTTTCCAACGCCATAAAGTTCTGCGGCGAAGGGGACATTGTGACACTGTTTACTCCCAGCCAGAGCAAGGCGGCAATATCTGTAAAAGACACCGGTGTTGGAGTGAGCGAGTCTATACTGCCAGATATTTTCAGGCACGAAATCAAAACTTCAACCAGAGGGACTTCAGGGGAGACAGGCACCGGCCTCGGTCTGCCCTTTAGCCATGACATTATAAAAGCGCATTGCGGTAGCCTGACGGTGGAGTCTGTCGAAGGGGATGGAACCGTATTCCATGTCAGCGTACCGGAGGTTTGTCCGAAAGTTCTTATAGCCAGCGATGAGCCAAACGACCGTTTGCTTATGAAACAGTATCTTGGCGGATTAAACGTGGATATAGTTGAGGCCCAAAGCGGGGAAGAGGCTATCGCCTGTCTGGAAAAGGACTTGCCCCACCTGATAATTTCAGAAATGGCAATGCCTGGAATGGGGGGGCTGAGGCTTCTTGAGCAGGTGAAGACGGATCTTAGAACGAAATCCATTCCGGTCATAATGGTCACATCAGGCTCCGACATCGAAAACCGTGAGAAAGCCTTTCAGTTAAAGGCGGATGACTTTATGGCCAAGCCTCTGCAGCGAGAAGATTTTATTCCAAGAGTCCGCAGGTTCGTGGGATGAGGCTTCAATTCACGCCGAAAAATTTTCGGATATTTACCGCCGGATACACAAACCTGTTTTCTGGCTTGACATAGTCTAAATTTTACGTACACTCTTGTTTACGTCAGTGTTTTCAACTCCTTTTAGATTATGCCTTTTTTATAAATAGAGGCGTACAGACTGCTTTTAGGGGAGGTTATGGGTAAATTTTATAATAGCGAAGTCTGGATAGGGCTTGATATAGGCTCCGTGTCTGTAAAAGGAGCTGTGACCGATTCGGAAAACAAAATATTAACGCATATTTACAGGCGCTCTTACGGCCAGCCTGTTCCCACCACCATAACTGTTCTAAAAGAAATTCTTAAAGCCATAGACGGGCGGGAAATCTCAGGCGTCGGAGTCACCGGAAGCGCGGGCGAGTTGATCGCCTCTTTGACCGGCGGCAAATTCACAAACGAGATAGTGGCCCAATCCAAAGCCGTGACGACTTTGTATCCCCACATCAGGACTCTTGTGGAGATGGGGGGCGAAGACTCTAAAATGCTCATGTTCAAAGATGAAAATGGCGCCACTTCTCTTGAAGATTTTTCTATGAACAACCTGTGCGCCGCAGGAACGGGGAGCTTTCTCGACCAGCAGGCCACCCGCATTGGCGTTGATATCGAAAAAGAGTTCGGCCAGCTCGCCTTAAAGTCCAAACATCCCCCCAGGATCGCGGGGCGATGCTCTGTATTCGCAAAATCGGACATGATCCATCTCCAGCAGATCGGAACGCCTGTTTTTGAAATAGTGGCCGGTCTTTGCTACGCTGTGGCCCGCTCATTTAAAAGCAACGTGGGCCGGGGGAAAAAATTTGAGAGGCCGGTAGCTTTTTTCGGAGGTGTCGCCGCCAATCAAGGAGTGGTAAAAGCCCTGGCCGACGAGCTGGAGCTTGGCCCTGACGAGCTTTTTATTCCTCCAGAGCACGCAGTGATGGGGGCTGTCGGCTCGGCGCTGACCGCGCGTGAGCAGACGGCGGGAGGATTTGAGTTTAAAGGACTCGGTCAACTAGAAGGATACAGCGCCGTTCGCGAGGCCGCCCGAAGCTCGCACGCCCCCCTTACCGGAGAGCGAAACGACGACATGTACAGCGTTAAGACACGCAAATTAAATGGAGATCGGAGCGTCGCCTGCTACATCGGAGTAGATATCGGATCGCTTAGCACCAATGTCGTGGCCATTGACGAAAACTTCAACGTGCTGGCGAGACGCTATCTTCGCACCAAGAGCCGCCCAATCGAAGCCGTGAAGAGAGGATTAAAGGAGATTGGCGATGAGATAGGCGCATTCGTCAAGCCGTTGGGAGTCGGCACGACCGGCTCTGGGCGCTACATGATCGGAGATTTTATCGGGGCCGATGTTGTGAGAAACGAGATAACCGCCCAAGCGACAGCCGCCATCCACTTTGCGCCGGATGTGGACACAATTTTCGAAATAGGCGGCCAGGACAGCAAATATGTGTCGGTGGAGAACGGGGCCGTCGTCGATTTTGAAATGAACAAAGTATGCGCCGCCGGCACCGGCTCTTTTATCGAAGAGCAATCGGAGAAGATCGATCTGAATATCGAGAAAGATTTCGCCGACACGGCTTTTAGCGCAAAGACGCCGGGTAAATTCGGGGATAGATGTACGGTTTTTATCGAGTCCGATCTTGTCTCCAACCAGCAAAAAGGGATGAGCAAAGAAGACCTGGCCGCCGGGCTTTCCTACTCCATCGTCTCCAACTATATAAACAGGGTTGTAGGCGACAGGAAGATTGGCAAGAAGATACTGTTCCAGGGAGGGGTGGCCTGGAACAAGGCTGTCGTGGCCGCGTTTGAAAAAGTGACCGGCAAAGAAGTAACGGTGCCGCCGCATCACGATGTAACCGGAGCCATCGGCGCCGCCATGATAGTTCGCAAGCGCCATGAGAAAATGGGGCTTAACACCCCTACGAATTTCAGGGGGTTCGATCTTAGCGAGCGCAAATATAAAGTCACAACGTTCGCGTGCAAGGCTTGCGATAACGTATGCGATGTGAGCCGGGTCAAATTCGAGGGGGACAGCGCGCACTATTACGGAGCCAGGTGCGAGCTTTTCGAGGGGAAGGGGAGCAAGAAAAATCAGGGAGAGGAGACGGCCAAAAAAATCCCCGATCTTTTCGCCGAGCGGGAAAAGATTATTTTTGGAGAGAACTTTATCCAGAAGAAGATCGAAAGAGACGCAAGGCCGGTTATTGGAATTCCCAGAAGCCTCGTCTTTTACGAGATGTTTCCGTTTTTCAAGACTTTTCTGGAAGAGGTCGGGTTCCAGGTGGCGCTGTCTGGAACGACGAGCCATATTGTGATCCGCGATTCCATAGAGAAGGTCAAAGCGGAGACCTGTTTCCCGATAAAAATCATGCACGGGCATGTAATGGATCTTTTAGGCAAGGGCGTGGATTACATTTTCATGCCGTCGGTCATCAGCATGACTTCCGAATCTGGCGAATTCAGGAACAATCACTCCTGCCCTCTGGTTCAATCGATACCCTACATGATTAAATCCGCTATCGACATGGAAAGGTCGAGAGTAGAGCTTTTAGAGCCTTCGATCCATTTCCAGAAAGGCGACAGGCATGTGGCCAAAAGCCTTGACGAACTGTTTACAAAAAAATTCGGTCTTGGGGCCAGGGCGGTTGACAGGGCCGTAGTCAAAGCAAGGGCCGCGCAGGAAAAATATTATAAAACCGTCAGGAAACGGGGCAGAGAGGTTATCAAGGAAGTTCAGGAGCGCAAAGAGCGCCCGGTGGTCATCATAAGCAGGCCATACAACGGATGCGACCCAGGGATCAATCTTGGCATACCGCGCAAACTAAAGGACATGGGGAAGGTGGCGATCCCTATAGATTTTCTCGACACCGGCGGCAAGGATATCAGCCGGGAATACCCGGATATGTACTGGCGCTCCGGGCAGGTGATGATGACAGCGGCCAGTGTGGTAAAGCGCGACCCGAATCTGGACGCCATTTTTATATCAAACTTCAAGTGCGGCCCCGATTCGTTCATCGAGCATTGCCTTAATCAGATATTCGACGGCAAGCCGTGCCTGCATCTCGAAATCGACGAGCACTCCGCCGACGCCGGGGCGGTGACCAGGCTGGAGGCTTTCTTCGACAGCCTTGACAACATCGATATTGTAAAAGTCACCGCCGAAAAGAAAATAGAGACTCTTGTAAAGCCGGTAAATGGAAACGGATCGAAGAGAAAATTTCTCACGGTA
>DRJW01000339.1 GCA_011052055.1 Nitrospirota bacterium | reverse complement strand
TACGAAGACAGGGTCGCCAATGCGTTCAACATAGGAGTGGTTTTCGGGCAGAGAACACAGCTTTGGTGGGACTTGCCTGTGCGCGACTCTTTCGACCTGCTCCGCTCCATATACCGAATACCTGAAAACAAGTTCCGTAGCAATTACAAAGAACTGGCTGACGCTCTGGGGCTCGACTCTCTTTTACATGTTCCGGTTCGAAAGCTCTCTTTAGGACAGCGCATGCGGTGCGACCTGGCGGCGTCTCTTTTGCACGGCCCCAAAATCCTGTATCTCGACGAGCCGACCATCGGCCTTGACCTGATCGCAAAAGACAACGTGCGCCAAATATTAAAAAAAATAAACAGCCTGAACGGAGTGACCATAATTCTCACTACCCATGACATGGACGATATCGAGGCGCTTTGCGACAGGATAATAATAATAGACGAAGGCCAGATCGCATACGTGGGAACCATGGACCAGCTCAAGGCCGATCATGTGCGGCATAAGATATTGGAGGTTGAGTTTCACGATTACAACCCGGAGCTTACTTCATTGCCGATGCTTACGGTGATCAAAAGCGAGGCGAACAAGAAGTGGCTCCGTTTCGATCAGGGGGGCGCCTCAATACACGAAGTGATATCCACGCTGTTTAAAGATTATTGCGTAAAGGATATTTCCATTCACGAGCCCAAAGTAGAAGACGTTGTTAAGTCCCTGTACGAAAACGGGCCCGCTTCTTTTTCGCAAACGGTTTTAAAATGAGCCGGGTCGGGTCAATCCAGGAGATTTGTAAAGCGGGCACAGGAGCAAAAGCGCTCCAGGATGTTTTTATAATGGACAAAGTGGCAAAGTGACGCGGGAGGTTCGCGCAACGGACGCAGAGGCTGAAGCGGTCCGGGAGTTTTTGACCGGCTCCGGTCTGTTTGAGAATTTGTATCTTAAGTTCGCCATGAAATCGTTTCAAAAACAACTGGCGTATAAATTCGAATATTTTATCGGAGTGTTTAACGGCCTTCTGTTCATTTTTATTTTCACATCCCTTTGGCGGGCGATATACGCCGGTAGCGAATCAGCGGAAGGCTCCGGATTTACCAGCGGCAGTATAATCGCTTACGCCATATTCGCGATGATAGTCCGCATATCCATGAGCATGGACGACATGAGCACAATAGGGAAAGTCCGCTCCGGCGCCATAAGCCTCGACCTTATCAAACCGATGAATTATTTCTCTATGGCGCTGTCTGAATCTATAGGACAGTCGATGTTCCACTGGTTCACCAGGGTTGTTCCCATTCTCGCCGTCTGCCTGCTTATGTTCGATATCTCCTTGCCTGTTTCAGCCGCCAACTACACCCTTTTCATCGTGGCATGGGTATTCGGATATTTTATTATGTTCATGATTAATTTCCTGTTCGGTCTGATCGCGTTCTGGACTATCGAGACGTTCAGCTTCCAGCTTATGAAATACGGATTATTCACACTCTTCGCCGGAGGGATCGTCCCCATCGATTTTTTCCCTGACTGGGCGCGTCCCGTCGTGGATTTCCTGCCGTTTAAATACGTTCTATACGTTCCAACGGCGCTTTTTATCGGGCATATAGGCGGCGCGGAGGCTTTAAAACTGATAGCTGTACAGGCCTTTTGGGTGGCGGGTCTCGGCTTTACATGCTGGGGCATGTGGGGCGCGGCCCAGCGAAAACTGGTGGTGCAGGGAGGATGACGCGGTGAAAAAAGAGGTCTTTCAAATCTACCTTACAATGATAACAGCGTCGATCCGGGGGAAGATGGAATATAAAATGACTTTCCTGTTCATGTTTTTCGCTCTCCTTGTTTATTACGCAGGACACATCGGCGTGGTTCTGGTGATACTGACCAAGTTTAAAACTATCGCCGGGTGGAGCCTGGGCGAGATGGCCTTTCTTTACGGACTCATGGTTTTTAGCCAGGGCCTTACATCGGTGTTTTTTTCATCCATGAACGAGTTCGAGACGCTCGTGGTAAACGGCGAGTTCGACCGGCTACTCGTCCGGCCGCTGAACCCGCTCGGTCAGATTCTTTCGAGCAAGTTCGAGATCATATCCCTGGCCAATTTTACCATAGGGATAACCGCCCTTTGTTTCGGCTCTTACTACGCCGGGGTTGAGTGGACTTTCGCCAAAGCTCTCTTTCTCCCCGCAGTTCTTTTCGGAGCGGTGCTGATCCAGGGCGGCGTTCGCCTTGCGGTGTCGGCTGTCTGCTTTTGGACAGTGAGGAACAGGTCGCTTGTGCACACGGTGGTATACAGCTCTAAGGAGATGATTCTGTATCCGGTCACCATTTACAAAATGTGGATGCAGGTTTTTCTTACGATCCTCTTCCCGCTCGCGTTCGTAAACTTTTATCCGAGCCACTACTTTTTAAACCGGGACGGCTCCGATCTTTTGTTCCATCCCGTGATACAGTACCTGACTCCGGTGGTAGGAGTGATCGTCTTCACATGCGCCTACGCATTGTGGCGCGTCGGCGTAAACCACTACCAGAGCGTGGGGAATTAAAACGGTAATTCTGATATTATAAATACCAGAATAGGGAGTAGCGACTATGAAAAAACAGTACAAAGCGCTTTTCGAGCCTCAGGATGAAGGTGGATATACCGTGATAGTTCCGTCATTACCTGGCTGTGTTTCAGAGGGTGACTCGTTTGATGAGGCGTTGTCCAATATTAAAGAGGCCATCGCTCTTTACATCGAAAGCCTGAGAGCGGACGGTTTGCCCGCGCCAGAAGAAAATCATCTTTTTCTGGAAATTGAAACATACATTGAAGAAACTACCGGCATATTTTAGATAACAATAAAGAAAATAATAAGTTGTAATGGATATGCAGTCGTGCTATAAATTCTTTAAATCGACAATATTGTATTAGGAGGCAACATCAGCAAGTTTGGAATAAAAGAAGCAACGCTTGTAATATTGGGCGCTTGGAATACAGCAATAGTAAATCCAAAGTGGCTTGCTAGAGAAATATTAGGTTTGCCAGAGGGATCACCTTTTAAAATGGATTTAGCAATTGGTTCTTCTACGAACGTACGGGCGTTATTAAGCGAATTGTTTTTTATGCCAACTAATGACACATTTCTAATTAACCCTTCTAAAGAAAATAATAGCCTGTTTAGTTTAGCCGATAAAGCGGCGACTAAGCTCTATTCTACTCTTCCACATACTCCAATTATTGCAATTGGATACAATTTCTCTTATGAATTAGAAGGAAATGAAACGTTTAATTTTAAACCGGATTTCAACTTAAGTAGATTAGAAAGAACTTATAATGACATTAAAGGGAAAGCGCTTTCAAATTCCACAATTAAGCATTCCTTATCATTAGATAATTATCAGCATTTAAATTTGAATCTTTCGTTTCATTCATTAGAAGAAAAATTATTTCTTCTAATGAATTATCATTATCAAGCTGATAATAATAAAACTGTTATTAATGAAGCTTTAGGCAAATTTCATGAGTTTTATGAACATTCAAAACTCATTTCTAGCAAACTAATAACGACAGAGGTAAAGCATTGAGCGCCACCACTTGTGATCCTACAGCCACTAATGGGAAAGAGACGGCAGGAATTAATGTCGCAAGTATTGTTGCGCTTTATTTAGGTTTATTTCCTGTGAATGATTTATCAGAGAATAATTTTGATTACCCTGCGCATAAATATGATTCTACGCAAACTATACAATCTGAATTTAGATATAGACTCGATGGTGAAAAATTATTTGATATTTCCGATGAAATAAGCAATGAAATAGAGACTATGAATTCTCTCGTTAATTTAGGAAGTATAATTTTTAAAAATTCGAGTAATTTAACGGCAGAAGAATCTGCCGCATTAAAACTTTATCGTAAAAATAAATACAAAAGATTTTAGGGTTAATGACCTTCGAAGAAGCAATTAACCAAGCGCCGAATATCCTTCCAGGCCATAAAAGAGAATTCTTGGAATGTATCAGGGATTTCCCTTTTGGTATTGAAAAATGGCTTTATTTAAGCAGTGTTGTGGATAATAAATTCCTTTTTCAAGGAGACATAATCCTTGACCTGCCAACATCAATGATTGACGATGACGGTTTCCCGGTCAAAGGAAGGGATAATGTAGCGCTAATCTCTAACTCTTGCGATATGCAATTTGGCCGTCACGAAACAATTATTGTTTCTCCCATAATTGGATTAAATGAATATAAAGCCTGTCTTGAAAAAATCGCACCGGAAAAAGCAGAAAGTAAGATTTCAGCTATAAGAAAAAATGAAAAAATCTGCCATTTTTATCTACCTGAAGCAAATGGATTTCCTGAAAGCTTTATAGATTTAACCAATATGATTTCTATAAGCAGTCAGTACTTAAATATGATTAAAAATAATAACGCTGAAAAATGCTTCATTTCATTATCAGATAACGGATTCTATCTGTTTTTAATAAAACTTGTGTATCATTTTGCAAGACTAGAAAAAGAACCAAAACGGTAATAGTTAGTATCATTAAGATAGTTATACCCGTGAGCTGAAAAAATTCGAAAATATCATGGTATTTAGTTAGGCTTAAGTCATGCGTTTTAATTTCGGTTGTTAAAAGTAATTTATAAATAGAATACTATTCTGCAAAAACTTTCTTTACCGCTGGGTTTATCTCTCCGGCCTGTCTGTCACATAATTTGAGCTAAGCTATAGTGAAATGCGAATATTACCAGCCATCGATCTTCTGGATGGCAAATGCGTCCGCTTGCGTAAAGGCGATTATAACGACGTGACGGTCTATTCCGGCGACCCGGCCCAGATGGCGAGAAAATGGGTCGATCTTGGGGCCGAAGGGCTTCATATCGTCGATCTTGATGGCGCCAAAGCGGGCAAGCCGGTGAACAGGTCGGCCATAAAAGCGATAACAAAAGCTGTCCAGGCTCCGGTGGAGCTTGGCGGCGGTATCCGGTCTGTAAAAACCGTCGGCGACTATCTCGACCTTGGCGTATCGCAGGTGATTTTAGGAACCGCCGCGATAAAAACGCCCGACCTCGTGCTTTCAGCTTCCGATCTTTTTCCCGATAGGATACTGGTCGGGATCGATGTGAAAGACGGGAAACCTGCCATAGGCGGATGGCTCAAAACATCATCCGAGGATCCGGCTCAACTTGCCGAAAAGTTCGCCTCTATGGGCGCAGTCGGGATAATCTATACCGACATCTCCCGCGACGGGATGCTGGAAGGGGCCAACATAGAAGGCCTCAAACAGTTCGCCCAAAAAGTCGATCTGCCGGTCACAGCCTCTGGCGGCGTGACCTCGGTCGATGATGTCAAGGCCATAAGCGCGCTTTCGCGGTACGGGGTAACGTCCATGATTATCGGCAAGGCGTTATATGACGGGGCGCTAGATTTAAAAGACGCCATTGGGGCGCTGACAGATTAACGATTGTTGGAAAATATCAACATGACACTTAAGAGACGAATAATCCCCTGCCTCGACGTTAAAGCGGGGCGTGTGGTAAAGGGTGTGAAGTTTGTAAACCTGAGAGACGCGGGCGACCCTGTTCAGATCGCCAGGGCATATGACGAGCAGGGAGCGGACGAGCTGACCTTCCTCGATATCACCGCGTCCCATGAAGAGCGCGACATCATCCTCGACATCGTGGCGAAAACGGCGGAGCAGGTCTTTATGCCGCTTACAGTCGGGGGAGGCGTAAGAGTTATAGAGGACATTCACAGACTGCTAAGGGCGGGAGCGGACAAGGTGGGGATAAACACCGCCGCCGTAAAAAGGCCGGAGTTTGTCCGGGAAGCCTCGCAGAGGTTCGGCGCGCAATGCATTGTTGTGGCCATAGACGCGAAAGCGAACGGATCGTCTGGATGGGAGGTTTACACGCACGGAGGGAGGGAGCCTGCCGGGATAGACGCCGTAGAGTGGGCGAGCCGTATGGAGAGCTTCGGCGCGGGCGAGATTCTGCTTACGTCTATGGACGCCGACGGCACAAAGGAGGGATACGACTTAAAGCTTACCCGTGCCATAAGCCGGGCCGTGGGCATACCGGTGATAGCTTCCGGCGGAGTGGGGACTCTAGAGCATATATACGAAGGGCTGACCGAGGGTGAGGCGGACGCGGCCCTGGCCGCATCCATTTTTCATTTCGGGGAATACACGATCACCGAGGTAAAAACTTATCTTGGCGAAAGGGGCGTGCCGGTGAGAGATCCGAAGGATCATGTCTGAAATTTTCCTCTGTATTAGTCAGCAGGGGAGTGAGCGATAAATAAAAATGGGAAAAGACCGCAAAAGCTCGTCCGGGAAGGGCGCAGGCAAAAAAACCGGCGCCCCCACCATCTTCAACCGCAAGGCGCGTCACGACTACCATATCCTGGAGTCGCTCGAAGCTGGTATAGCGCTTACCGGCGCCGAAGTAAAATCTGTTCGTGACGGTAAAATCAGCTTCAAGGACGCACACGCAAGAATTAAAAACGACGAGGCCTGGCTCGTCGGCGCCCATATAACGCCATACAAAAACCAGAACTCGTTCGATCCTTACAATCCACTGCGCGACAGAAAGCTTTTGCTCCATAAAAAACAGATTAAAAAACTGTCAGCCTCCATCCATGAAAAAGGCCTCACACTAATACCTTTAAAGCTGTATTTCAAGCGCGGCCTGGCGAAAATCGAGATGGGCCTGGGCAAAGGCAAAAAACTGTACGATAAACGCTACGACCTGAAGAAAAAAGAGACCGAACGGGAGATAGACAGGGCGTTAAAAGGCAGAGATTAGCTGTTTAGCTCCACAGCAGTATTCTCCAATCGATACATGAGTCTGAACTGATGCAGGCTCTCATCTGTGTTATGCCACCTGTGGTGGCTACTCAAAGATTATATCAAACAGTTGGCCTCCCTCTTTAGGAAAAGGGCGCTGTTTTTTCCCGCCTTACCGAAGATGAGATAAGGGAGAGCGCTCAACTTTCCCCTCCCTCGACGGGAGAGGGCTACCCTGCGCCAATCACGGGCCCACACCCGTGACGTAAGCCATCATGCTTGACAGGTCACCCGGGGGCGCGACTATACTTGTGAGCCAATCTTTTATCAGCATGACCACCTCCTATTGCCAGGTTTTTACGCCTGCCTTTAGCTTATATACCAAGATAAGCTTGTTTTACATGATCGTTAGAAGACAATTGCTCTCCTGTTCCGCTAAGTGTGATCCGGCCGTTTTCGAGAACATAGGCCCTGTTACACACCTTCAGCGACTGCTTTACATTCTGCTCCACAAGCAAGATCGTGACGCCTTCGCTGTTTATAAGCCTTATTATCTTGAAAATCTCCTGGGCCAACAGCGGCGACAGCCCCAGCGACGGCTCATCAAGCATCAATATTTTTGGCAAACCCATAAGCCCGCGTCCAACGGCCACCATCTGTTGCTCGCCACCGCTCAAAGTTCCGGCGTACTGCCCCATACGCTCCCTGAGCCGGGGGAACAGCCCATAAACCCTTTCCAAAGTCTTTTGACGGCGCCGTTTCGGCTCCGGCGCCAGCGAGCCCATGATTAAATTTTCCTCGACCGTCATATCCGGGAACAGCCTTCTCCCCTCCGGGACATGGACAAGGCCATGCTGGATAATTTTATCGGCGGGAATCTGATCGAGACGAACACCGTTAAACGTGACCGAGCCTTCAGCGGCGCAAGACAGCCCTGAAAGGGTTCTTAATATTGTCGACTTGCCGGCGCCGTTCGCGCCGAGTAAAACAAGCACCTCCTTTGGGCGCACCTCAAAAGAGACATCCCACAGCGCCTGCATATCGCCGTAAAAAACATTCAACCCTTCGACTTTAAGCATTAAGCTCTTGATCTCCCAGATAAGCCTCGATTACATGCGGATCGGCCGCTACTTGTTTCGGTGTTCCCTCGGCGATCGTCTGACCGAAGTTTATGGCGTGGATATGGTCTGAAATCGACATTATAATTTTCATTATATGCTCGACTATAATAATGGTGATTCCACTGCCGCTGATTTTTCCGATGAGATCAAGCGCGTCGTTAAGCTCATTGGGGTTAAGCCCGGCGAAAGTCTCATCCAGAAGTAAAAGCTCCGGTTTTGTGGCCAGCGCCCTTGTGATCTCAAGCCGTTTTCTATCGCCGATGGTAAGGTTTTTCGCCAGGTCGCCGATCCTGTCTGTCAACCCGCAAAACTCTATCGTCTCCTCGGCGATATCCCTGGCATGATGTTTTGTAATGGCGTGTGAGAACGCGGCGGCGATCACATTGTCGAGCACACTCATCCTCTTGAGCGGTTTTACAACCTGAAAGGTGCGCCCGACGCCGAGATGGATGATCTTGTGAGTTTTAAGCTGGTCGATCCTTTTTCCTTTGAAATGGATAGAGCCTGAAGTAGGTCTGAAATAACCGGAAATCAGGTTGAACAGCGTTGTCTTGCCAGAGCCGTTGGGCCCTATCAGGCCGAATATCTGCCCTTTTTTCACCTCGAAACTGACGCCGTTTACAGCGGCCAGCCCACCGAAGTGTTTGACCATGTTGTCGATCTTGAAAAAACTCATAACCTTGCTATACCTGCCTTTGGAAACGCCCCAAAATAAATTTCATAAGCCGACTCCAGTCGCCGACTACTCCGTTGGGCATGTATCGTATTACAAGCACCACAAGCACACCGAACCCAAGCACGTGAGCCCCGGTGATAAGCGAGGCGGAGGTCGCCACAAATTGCGAGCCGGTATATTCGGCGAAAGCGTCAAGTAACCCGAATCCGCCTGTTCGGAAAGCCTCCTGCATCATCACCATTATAAAAGCGCCGACAGCCGGGCCGTAGACGGAGCCCACTCCGCCGACAATACCGACGAGTATGGCCATGATCGAGATGTCGTGCAAAGAGAAGACTGTTTCCGGATCGATAAAACCCATGTAGTTCATATAAAACCCGCCCGCAAGACCTGTAAGGGCGGCGGCGATTCCAAGCGAGATCATTTTATAGTAGTGAGTGTTGATGCCCAGGCTTTCCGCCGCGTCCTGGTCTTCGCGAATGGAGAGGAAATAGTAGCCAAGCTTGGAGTTCATCACCCATATGACCGTCGAAACAGAGAAGACGGCCATGAATAATATTATGTAATAGTAAGGAGTCTTGGAGGAGAGCTCGCCTATGGGAGAGTCTATGGGGGCGTAGAATGTCTGCAGTATCATAATGCCTACCATCCCATCAGTCAGCGACTCCCAGATCGTTGCTATGTGCCTCATAATTTCGTTTAAAGCAAGAGTGGCCAGGGCAAAATAGGCGCCACGCAACCTGAAGCAGATCCAGCCGAAAGGAAGCCCCAACAACGCCGCCGTAACCCCTCCCAACGGAATGCCCCACCAGGGCGACCAGCCGAGATGGTTGACCAGCAGACCGGCCGTGTAGGCCCCTGTGCCGAAAAAAGCGGCGTCGCCGAACGAGACCTGGCCTGTGTATCCAGCCAGAAGGTTCCACGCAGACCCTATCATCACCCACATCAGCGCCAGGATCATAAGATGCAGATAATAATCGTTGCTTACAAACAGCGGGAAAACGAGGAGAAACAAAAGCGCGGCCAGAGGCGCCGTCATCATCCGCCTGTTTTTGACCTTCATATCTTCGTGATCCTTTTGAAACCGCCCGGCAGAAATAAAAGAACAAGAATAAACATCACAAGGCCTATCATGTCTTCGAATTCCATGGCGACGTAAGTGGCGCCGAAAGCCTCCGCAAGACCCAGCGTTATCCCGCCAAAAATGGCGCCGACAGTGGAGCCGAGCCCCCCCAGCACGCAGATGACAAAAGCTTTGCGTGTAAAGGGGCCTCCGATATCGGGGAAAAGGTAAAAAATCGGCATAAGCAATGTGCCGGCGGCGGCCACAAGCGCGGAGCCAAGCCCGAATGTGATATATGTTATCCGCTCCGCGTTAATTCCCATCAGGCTAGCCGCTTCTTTGTCCTGGGCGGTGGCTCTTATCGATTTGCCCGTATCGGTCTTTACCAGAAACAAGAAAAGGGCCACCGTCATCATTATCGCGATGAAAAGATCGATGACCAATGGCACGCTAAACGATATTTCTCCCAGGAAAAAGGTGGCGTTGGAATATGATGTCCGCGCAGATTTGTAATCGGATGTGAAAATAAAACGCATAACCTCCGTTAACACCATGCCGACACCGACAGTCATTAAAACCTGGTTTTCCGGGAGGATGGTCTCCGCCCGCAAAAGAGGGTTCAACAGGTATTTTTGAATAGTCACGCCCAGAACGAAAATGGCGGGCATGCTTACGAATAACGAAAGGTAAGGATCGACGCCGTACAGGGCGAACAGCGAGTATGTTATATACATGCCCACCATCATGATCTGGCCGTGAGCGAGGTTTATAATCCCCATCACGCCCATAATCAGGGTCATGCCCATTCCGATTAGGGCGTAAAGCCCTCCCTTGAGGAACCCGGAAACAAGAGTTTGCAGGAACAAATCCATAGGCGCGGCCTATCTTAATATCGCCGTTGTCTAAAAGCGCCGGACCACCAAGACCCGGCGCTCCCTGAAAAATGCAAAAAAACTTTTACTTTCTTTCTTTGAGCCAATCGACTGGATAGACATAATGCGTCTTCGACAGATTTTTCGGCCAGATCATCCTCAGCTTTCCGTCGATCCACTGGACAACGTATGTTTCCAGCTTGTTCTGGTTGATCATCTGCTTATATGACACGAATTTGACCGGCCCGAAAACGGTCATCATGTCAGTCTGGGCCAACGCCGTTCTTATATCTTTTGCTTTGTGGGATTTGGCTCGCTTTAACACATCGGCGATAACGTAAGCCGCCGAGTAAGCCTCGGCGCCATGATACTCTGTGTCCCTGTTATATTTTTTCCTGAACTTATCAAAATATTCTTTCGCCCCAGGCAAAGGAAGCGACTGATGCCATAACGTGGCCGAGACCACTTTTTCCGAAGCTTTCCCCGCGTTTTCCTTGAATTCCGGCAGTGTAAAACCGGCCGCCGCGCCCGCGAACAGTTTCGGGTTCATCTTAAGCTCCATAGACTGGTTCATAAGCAAAGAGGCGTCCAGAATGTAGGAGACCATATAGACAAGATCGGGGTTTTTGCTTTTAACTTTGGCCAGCAGAGGCTTAAAGTCCACAGCCCCGGCGTCGTAACCTTCTTTTAGCAAAACCTTTATCCCAAGCCTTTTGGCGCTTTTCTCAAACGACGCGGCGCCTTTGGTTCCGAAAAGACTGTTCTCATGGAGAATCGCCACAGTTTTGGGCTTTACAACTTCAGCCAGAAAGCCTTCGAGCCCGCTTGCGTATTCACTTACCGGAGGGTTAAGCCGGAATATGGAAAAACGGGGAAGTATCCTCTCGACTTCCTTATCCGCTCTCGCCTGAAAAGCCGCTATCTCTTTTTTTATTTTGGCTATCTTCGCTTTATCTTTTTCTTTTTTCAGCGATTTTTTAAGCTTCGCCGCTTTTTTGCCACTAGGAGTGTGGGCGGTGGGTTGCGTGATGATATCAGCCGAACCGGTGTTAACCAGAAACGGGAAGCCTTTGTTTATAGCCACGCCTGCGGTGGCCGCTGTAACAGAGGAGCTGTAACCGCCGCCGAGCATTACCACCTTATCTTGCGAAATCAGCTTTTCCGCCGCCGACCTTCCGACATCCGGCTTGCCGGTGGTGTCTTCGATTATCAATTTGATAAGCCGACCATTCACTCCCCCTTTTTTGTTGATTTCGGCCACAGCCATTTCAAAGGAAAGTTTTTCGATTTCACCGAATTTGGCGTGCTTGCCTGTGATCGGAAGCAGGATTCCGACTTTGATCGGATCCGCCGCTCTTGCTTGCTCGCTGGTCAGGGCTAAAGAGCCAGCGAGGATAAAGCCCATAAACAGCAAAGTAACCAGTTTTCTCATAACTTTTTCCTTCCACTTAAGCTCAATAATTGTTTACAAATCAACTATATAGAACTAAGCGGGTAAAGAGCGCCCGGCGATCCGCATGAAATACCGCGCGTCTTTACCGCACATAACCACGCTTTTTTACAGTTATCGAAAACCCCATAAAGCCTGGCCCCAGTCACCTCGGAAAACGCAACCTTAAGCTTGCGTTGAAATGAGTAAACCAATCGCTTGCAACTTAATATATAGCCAGCGCCAAATATCCACAAGTTTTTTGAGTCTGAATCGCAATAATCTGGCTGACCTGCCCGGAAGAAGATGGCGCCCTTATATGAAATAGTGATCCCCCCTATAATACCGGGTGTTATGCAAGCTGTTCAATCAACATCGATCTATTTATGAAATCCATCACATCTTCCGGGGCCGCAAGGTTATTGCTTGGCGTCTCGGTGATTTTGTATCTGGTCTGGTTTAGTTATCTTTCAATCGACAGGTGGGACAATCTTCACGCAAGCCTCGACTACGCCCATATTGACTCTGCCAGTTACAACACCGCCCACGGCAAGTGGATGTATTCTAATGTCGATCATATAAACTTCTGGGCGGATCATTTCTCGCCCATTCTGCTGGTGTTGTCTGGTTATTATCTGTTTAGCGATGGATACTGGCTCACGTTTATCTGGCAGACGCTTACAATCGGCCTTGCGGCGATTCCTCTTTTTCTTATAGCGCGCCATTTTCTGCGGAGCGAGCCAGCCGCTTTTCTGGTGGCGCTAGGTTATCTGGTCAACGGAAAGCTCCAATACGCGAACCTTTTCGATTACCACATGATGTCCCATGAGCCGCTTTTTCTTTTCACCGCTTTTTACGCTATGCTCCGCAAAAAATGGGGGTGGTATTTCGCATGCGGCGCCCTTCTTGTCGTATGCAAAGAAGACGCTTTCATTCTTTTCGCTCTCCTCGGTTTTTACGCCGCCATCGTACAGCGCGAATACAAAATGGCGATGTTCACGTGGATATTGTGTGGCGCATACGCTTTTATCGTTTTTGAAATCGCCTACCCCTATCTTACGGCGCAAGAAAATTACGGATATTCGGGCCAGTATGGGTGGTTGGGCGGATCATCGGTTGAAAAGGCTCTACACCTGTTTTCGAGTCCGCTGGAGGTATTGAAAGAGCCTTTGTCATGGAATGAAAACATATGGCCCAGATGGCGGGGCCTGCTCATACAGTACGGATTTTTACCGTTTTTATCTTTTACGGGCGTCATAATGCTCCTGCCGCCCACCGCAGAGCTTTACCTGGCGAAAAGAGGGCCGGTGATAAGCCTTGCATACCATTATCCTCTTCTCATAGTCCCCATGTGGACGTTGGCGACGGTATTCGCGCTATCGAACATAAGGAACGTCATTTCCTGGCTTGAAAAAAAACCGTGGAGATTAAACGTCCCTGAAAAAGCGTTGAAGATGTTCAAACGGCTCTCTATCGCCGTGATGACGGTATACGCCTTTACCATAGTCTACTTTATAATTTACGGGGCGTTCGACTTCAAAATATACGGCTCTCACGTTTATATGGATAGCGCCGCCAAACCCTTACTCATCTTTTACGCGGCTTTTTTTATTTACGTCCTTGGCTCAAAAGGCGCGTATGTCACACGGCTGATGGGCGGCTCTCTTTCTTTAAAAGTGGTGATGGCGCTTGCTCTTTATTTAATAGGCGTAAATCTTTACATGGTAAAAGATTACGGCGCTCTTCCTTTCTACTCGTCATGGGCTGGTGTTATAAAGAGCCAGCACAGAGAGCACGCCCGTCATGTGAAAAACGCGCTGAAAACCATACCAAAAAAAGCTTCAATTCTGGCCAGTCAGGGGCCGTTCACTCATCTTGCCCATCGGCGCCAAACTCACCTTTTCAGGGGATTCGACTCTATTAATCATTTGGGGATAGATTTCGATTATATCGTTATCGATATCAAACCCAACGTCGAAAGCCAGCGAGGGATGGGGCGCGCCCATGTGGTGGGTCTTCTGCGCCTGGCAGAGTATGGCGTAGTTTACGAAGAAGATGGATTGTTTATTTTTAAGCGAGGCGCGGATAAG
>DRJW01000338.1 GCA_011052055.1 Nitrospirota bacterium | reverse complement strand
TTTGACTCGTCAACGAATTTGACTCGTCAACGAATTTGACTCGGCAACGAAGCATGGCGCCTTTTACAGCCGATTGTAGCAGAAATGGATTTTTAGAGGTTCCCATAAAGCAATGGATTGTGTCAAGAGAAGCCAGTAACAAGAGCTTGCGGTCTGAAAAGCCAGGAGCCGCGCGCAGGAAAATAGTCTGACGTTTTTATAGGGGGCTTGTCTGTTAATATGTGACGATGGAAAACAGGATACAAAAAGTTAACCTTTTAGGACAATACCTCTCCTCTTTGCGGTCAGCGGATGAAGCTCTGGAGATGGCCATGATTATTTCCCAGGATATCCTGGGTTACGATTATGCGATAGTGCGCCTTTTAGAAAACGATATTTTAAAAGCGGTGAAGTGGATAGGGTTTCCAAGAGAGGCCGCCGACCTTGTTATTCGCGTGGGCGAAGGGATAAGCGGGGAAGTCGCCAAAACGGGCCAGTCTGTCCTGGTCACCGATACGCTAAAAGACTCCCGCTTTTTGATGGGAGTGAAAGGGTGCAAGTCCGAGCTTTGCGCGCCGATGATCTACAATGGCAAAACCATTGGCGTATTCAACGTAGAAAGCGCGGCACAGGGGTTTTTCACAGAAGTTGACCGTCACTTGCTCGAAACGCTGGCCTCACAGCTTACCGCCTCTTTCGAGGCGGCAAGGCTCCGCGAAGAGCTTGCAAAGGCCGAGAAAATGTCGATTGTCGGCTCCTTGGCCTCGTCTATTCTGCATGACATCCGAAACGACATTCATCGGCTGAGCATAAGCTCCGATCTGCTCAAAACATCCCCGCGTGACAGTGATCTGATTGCGACAATATCTGACACGGTGAAAAAATCGGCGGACAATATTTACAACCTGGTAGAGGATATTTTCGAGTTTTTAAAGACCGGCAGATCTTCTATGACAATAAAGCGCGTAAGGCTTGGCGATCTGTTTGAAAACGTGGTGGAGCAGATCAGGTCGCAGGCGCCGGATGATGTCGAGATCAAATTGAATCTGGCCGATTCGCTGGAGCTTGATATGGATAAAAGGCAGGTGCGCAGGGCTTTGCTCAACCTTGGGAAAAACGCGGTTGAAGCCATGCCGGACGGAGGAGAGCTTGAAATCAATGTTAAGGATGAAGGGGGCGCCGTTGTCATGGAAATCAGCGATACCGGAGTCGGTATTGGTAAAGATAACCTTGAGAAGATATGGGAGCCTCTGTTTTCCTATGGGAAAAAACAGGGGACAGGCCTTGGGATGGCCATAGTACAGCAAGTAATAAACGACCATGGATGGGAGGTCTCAGTGAAATCGGAGACGGGAAAAGGATCGACTTTCATGATAAAGGCGCCGTATAGCTGAAAAAACAGCTTGACCCAAACCCCCGGAGGATGAAAATGGGTTTTGCGGGGCGGCATTTCTGACATGGTAAAAACTCCATGATGTTAAGGTGGTGGGGCGGAGTGGACAGTAAACACAGGAGCGTTCAATGATAGAAATATGGTCGCGAGGTATTTTTATAGTCGTATCAGTTATATTGATTATCGTCACGGGCGCGCTTGGCGCCATCTCCCCTTCTCTATGGTGGCTCTACATTCTGGTGGCTCCTTTTGTGATAATCGGTGTCGTTGATATGGTTCAGACCCGAAGGGCGGTTTTGAGGAACTTTCCCGCGCTGGGACATTTTCGTTATTTGCTGGAGTCGATTCGTCCTGAGATTCAGCAATATTTTATCGAGTCGGAAGAGGATGAAATTCCCTTCAGCCGCGCAAAACGATCCGTTGTGTATCAACGCGCCAAAAGGAGCCTGGACACACTCCCCTTTGGAACTTTGCGGGATGTGAACAAGGTGGGGTATGAATGGATCACCCACTCTATGAAACCGGCCAAACTGGACCATTGCAATTGCAGGGTGACAATCGGAGAAGGAGTTTGCAAGCAACCATACGACGCCGCCTTGCTGAACATTTCCGCGATGAGCTACGGCGCTTTGAGCAAGAACGCCATACTGGCGCTGAGCAAGGGCGCAAAGTCAGGCGGCTTTTACCACAACACAGGAGAGGGCGGATTAAGCCCTTATCATCTTGAGGGTGGCGCCGACCTGGTATGGCAGGTCGGGACAGGATATTTTGGATGCCGCAAGCCGGATGGCGCGTTCTGCCCGGATACTTTTAAACAGAAGGCGACATCGACGCCATCCGTTAAAATGATAGAAATAAAAATATCCCAGGGGGCCAAGCCGGGTCACGGCGGCATCCTTCCGGCCGCCAAGGTCTCAAAAGAAATTTCCGAAATACGCGGCGTGCCGATGGGCAAAGACGTGATCTCTCCGCCGGGGCATTCTGCGTTTGACACACCAGAAGAGCTGATGGAGTTTGTGGCGAAATTAAGGGAGCTTTCCGGGGGCAAACCTGTAGGGTTTAAAATGTGTTTGGGCTATGAAAGGGAATTGATGGCCACCGTTAAAGCAATGGTGAAAACCGGAATCACTCCCGATTTTATCACCATAGACGGGGCCGAAGGGGGGACGGGCGCCGCGCCGCTCGAATTTTCAAATTCTGTCGGCTCGCCCCTGAACTATGGTATACGGTTTATACACAACGCCCTCGTAGGCGCCGGTGTAAGAAAGAAGATCAAGATCATCGCGGCAGGCAAGATCACGACTGGATACCATATCGTCTCCAAGCTTGCCAGTGGCGTTGATTTATGCAACGCGGCGCGCTCTATGATGTTTGCCCTCGGCTGTATCCAGGCCAGACAGTGCAACACAAACCACTGCCCTGTAGGCGTGGCCACGCAAGACCCGAAGCTAGGCAAGGGGCTTGATATAGACGACAAGGCCAGGCGTGTCGCCAACTTTCAGGCCCTCACCGTCGAGAGCGCGTTAGATCTTTTGGGAGCCGCAGGATTGAAAGATTTGCGCGACTTAAGCCCCAGTCATATTAGAAAAAGAACAGTCACAGGTGAGGTTCGCGGGTTGAACGAAATTCATGTGACTTTAGAGGAGGGCTCCCTGGTCAATGGAACGGCCCCTGAGCGCATGGCCTTAATGTGGGAGGAGGCCGCGACAGACCATTTTTAAATAAGGGGCGCATCTGATTCCCCGAATCTTGTCTTTATCAGCGTTGTTCATTAGGGAATGTATATATTGCCGAGTCCCCTCACCAGACGATAGTTAGATACCAGATAGCGCGATCGCAAGTTGCCCGACTGAAAGTCCGCCGTCATTTATAGGAAGCTGGTTTGGGAGGTATACCGTAAAGCCATCTTTTTCCAGCATTGGCAGGAGCCTGTTCATAAGAAAGACGTTCTGGAAAGTCCCGCCGCCGAGGCAGACGCTGGAGACTCCGCTCTCCTTTTTTATACGCAGGCAACACTCGGTAAGCGCGCCTGCGACCGTGTTATGAAAAATCGCCGCCCCTTCTTCTCCGCCGCCGCGTCCCGCATAAATGACAAGCCCGGTTATTAAACTCTCAAAATCTATGGAGCCGTCGCTTTCGATCAAGAATGGCATGTCTTTATAAACGGAAGTATCCGCGTATGCCTCTAACAATATAGGCGCCTGCCCGTCGTAACTGTTGAAATGGCTCACGAGCATTATTGAAGCCACCGCGTCGAAAAGCCGCCCCGCGCTTGTGGCGGCCGGGCAATTTGTGTCCGATTCGAGCATCATGATAACGTTTCTGATTTTTTCCTCGCCGATCTCCTCAACAAATTTTGGATGCGCGTCGAAAAGGTTTTCACCATAATACTTGTGCAAGAGCGCAGAGGCGATCCGCCACGGCTCCTTTACCGCCTTGTCGCCTCCCGGAAGTTTCAATGCGGGGAAATGGAACTTTCTTTGATATTCCCCGTAGTCGCACAGCAATACCTCGCCGCCCCAAATCGTTCCATCATCGCCGTAACCTGTCCCGTCGAGGCTAAGTCCGATCACATCTCCTTTCAGCCTGTTTTCAAGCATAACCGACGCGATATGCGCGTGATGGTGCTGAACCTCTGTAACAGGCAGGCCGAGCGAACGCCCATAGTTGGAGCTGAAATATCGCGGATGCTTGTCCACAACAACACGCTCCGGCTCTATCCCGAAAATCTTTTTAAAATGCCTTATTGATTTTTTGAACGAATCAAAGGCTTCGGCGCGCTCAAGATCGCCTATGTGCGGGCCGGGGAAAACGGTATTCCCGCTTGCAAGAGAGAAGACCGATTTAAGGTCGCCGCCGAGCGCCAGAATGGGAGGCGTTTTTTTTTCTATAAAGACAGGAGCCGGAACCCATCCGCGTGACCTGCGCAGAAGCGCCGCCTTGCCTTTATGCGTCCGGATCACGGAATCGTCGCATCGCCACACAATCGACCGGTTGTTCACAAGAAAGTAATCGGCGATCCCGCCAAGCCTGTCAAACAGCTCGGAGTCTTCAAAAACAATAGGCTCGTCCGTCACGTTTCCGCTCGTCATAACCAATACAGCCGGGGCGTCTTCGCCGGAGAAAAGGAGATGGTGTATGGGAGTATAGGGCAGGAATACACCATATTCGTTAAGGCCCGGAGCCACTGAATCCGCCAGCAAAACCCCTCCCGCTCTCTTTTTGAGCAGGAGTATCGGCTTTTCGCGTGAATTCAGGAGTTTTTCCTCTTGCTTGCTTACATCGGCGTACTGTCTGATCGCTTCAACGTCTCTGGACATGACGGCGAATGGTTTTTCTTTTCTTAATTTTCTATCCCGCAGGTTTTTTACCGCCTCTTCGTTTTTTGCGTCACAGGCGATCTGATACCCTCCGATTCCTTTTATAGCTACGATCAATCCTTGCTTTATATATGCGGCGGTGTCTGCGACTGGATCGGAGCTATTGACCATCTTGCCGTCACAGTCGAGAAGCTTAACTTTCGGGCCGCAAACAGGGCATGCGTTCGGTTGCGCGTGAAACCGCCTGTTTGACGGATCGTCGTATTCTGATTGGCACTTTTCGCACATGTTAAAGTTTTTCATGGAGGTTTTCGGCCTGTCGTATGGCGTTCCTTCTATTATTGAATAGCGCGGGCCGCAGTCTGTGCAGTTTATGAATGGATAGCGGTAGCGCCTGTCGTTTTTATCCAGAAGCTCACAGATACAGTTGGCGCAAACATCGTTGTCGGGTGAGATGAGCGCAATGTCGTTACTTTCATCCCGGCTATGCAGGATACGGAAAACCGCGCCGCCGACAGGTTTCAGGCTTTCGGTTTTAATATCCGATATGCGCGAAAGCGGAGGCGCGTCAGTTTTAAGAGTCTTAAGAAATTTTTCGCAACCCTCTCTCGTCCCTTCTATCTCTATGGTCACGCCAAGCTTGTTGTTAAGGACGTTTCCGGCAAGGTGAAGACGATTGGCGAGGTTATAGACGAACGGCCTGAAACCTACTCC
>DRJW01000337.1 GCA_011052055.1 Nitrospirota bacterium | reverse complement strand
TGGCTGGATTGGGCACACGTTTTCTGCCCGCCACCAAAGCGTCTCCCAAAGAGATGCTGGCTCTTGTCGATAAACCGCTTATCCAGTATGCCGTAGAAGAGGCGGCGGAGGCTGGAATCAACCAGATCATACTGGTGACGGGCCCCGGCAAAGGCGCCATTGAGGATCATTTCAGCCGTTCAGAAGAGCTTGAAAAGTATCTTGAGTCGAAAAAAGATTATGAGCGCCTGGAGCTTGTCCGCCGTATATCAGGCATGTGCGAAATCAGCAGTGTCGTTCAAAAAGAGCCAAAGGGGCTGGGTCATGCTATTTTACAGACCAGAAATCTGGTCGGAGACGAAATTTTCGCCGTATTGCTACCCGATGATGTTCACTACTCCTCCCGGCCAGTAATAGGCCAGCTTATAGATGTCTTCGAAAAAGTGGGCGCTCCGGTTATCGCTGTCGAGCGGGTACCCGATGAGAAAGTGCCGTTATACGGCGTGATAGACCCGGAGCCTGCCGGGGAGCGGTTGAGCCGTATAAAAAACATGGTGGAAAAACCTTCCCTTGATGAGGCCCCATCCAACCTGACGGTTGTTGGCCGCTATGTTTTAACACCGGCTGTCTTCGACTATCTTGAAAAAGTCAAGCCCGACGCAAGAGGAGAGATTCAGTTGACAGAAGGTCTCAACGCTCTTCGCGCTAAAACCGATATTTACGGATACGAATTTAAAGGCGAACGATACGACGCCGGTGATAAAATCGGTTTTTTAAAAGCGACAGTGGAATTCGCCCTGCGCCATCACGAACTCAAAGGCCAGTTCAAAGCTTACCTGAAAAACCTGAGGCTTTAAACCTGAGTCAGGAGTTAACCTCCACCCGGAGTCCGCGCTATGCGCTCAAGCTGTATATACCAGGCGTCCTTCGCATGTTACAATCGCCCTGTTACCTTTTGCCGGATTGTCAAAACGCGGTGTAAAAATCATGGGCTCTGAGGATAAGGAAAAATCGCTGATCCATTCTCTTTTCTCGCTGGATGATCCTCTTGTAGAATCGGCGAAAGCTCACGATGAGCCAGGCGGTGTGCTCGGCGAAAGCGGCGTGGTCCCCATGGACGTGATCGAAACGTCTGACAGTTTAATAGTGGAGCTCGATATCCCAGGAGTGAATATCGCCGATGTAAGCGTGACGATAAAAGATGATTGCCTGGTGGTGGAGGGAATTAAACGTGAAACGTTTGACGTCGGGGAGAAACCTGATTTTCTGCTTATGGAAAGAGGCTTCGGGCCGTTCAGCCGCATGCTAAAAATTCCATTCGCTGTAGTGAGAGACGCCATAGAGGCGGTCTATTGGCGCGGTGTTCTCGTTATTACAATACCCAAGCTTACTGAACGCCGTAAAACAGCAGAGAAAATCCCAATCAAATATAAAAAAGAAATATAGCAAAATGGTTAAAAAAACGAATGTTCCCGAAGAAGCGAAGCTTGTAACGCAATTGACCGATGATTTCAAGATTCCGGATCAGCTTCCTCTTTTGCCGGTGCGCGACATTGTTGTTTTTCCTTTTATGATTCTTCCACTCTATGTCGGCAGGGAGTCGTCTATTAACGCCGTTAACCAGGCCCTGGCCACGGATCGCATGATGATGCTCGTCACCCAGAAAAACCCTGAGATCGACGATCCGAAACCTGACGACATGTACAAAATAGGGTCTGTCGCCATGGTCATTCGTATGCTCAAAATGCCCGACAACAGGATAAAAATCCTGGTGCAGGGGCTGGCGAAAGCAAAGCTGGGGAAATTTATTCAGGCAGAGCCTTTTTATAAGGTCAAATTAAAAAGAATCCACGAGACAGAGGATCAGGAAAAGGGGAAAAACAAGCCCGCGAAGTTAAAGAGCGAAGCGATGATCCGAAATGTCCGCGCGCAGATAGAAACGGTCATGAATATGGGCAAGCCGATCACGCCCGATATTCTTGTGGTAGCCGAAAATCTGGATCAGCCGGGGAAACTGGCCGATCTGCTCTGCTCCAATATTGGTTTAAAGGTGGAGGACGCCCAAGCGGCGCTTGAGATCATATCGCCGGTGGGGAGGCTGAAAAAAGTCTCGGAGCTTCTCAACAGGGAAATCGAGCTTTTGGGAATGCAACAGAAAATACAGAGCGCCGCCCAGGATGAGATGACAAAAACCCAGCGCGAATATTACCTGCGCGAGCAGTTAAAGGCCATTCAAAAAGAGCTGGGAGAAATTGACGAGAAAGCCGAAGAGGTAGACGAATTTCATAAAAAGATAAAAGCGGCCGGCATGTCCCCTGAAGTGGAGGAGGAGACGGTCAAACAGCTTAACCGTCTTTCGAAAATGCACACCGAATCGGCGGAAGCCACAACGGTGCGTACTTATCTTGAATGGATGGTGGAGATACCCTGGTCAAAAACCACCGAAGACAACCTGGATTTAAAACTCGCGCAGAAAGTATTGGACAAGGATCACTATGGGCTCGATAAAATCAAAGACCGCATCATCGAGTATCTGGCGGTGCGAAAACTGAAAAAAGAGATGAAAGGCCCCATTTTATGTTTCGTCGGGCCGCCCGGCGTGGGTAAAACCTCTCTGGGCCAGTCGGTGGCGCGCGCGCTTGGTAGAAAGTTTGTCCGCATCAGCCTGGGAGGAGTTCGCGACGAGGCCGAGATCAGGGGGCACAGGCGCACCTACATCGGCGCGTTGCCCGGCAGGATCATCCAGGGCCTTAAACAGGCAGGATATTCTAATCCGGTTTTTATGATGGACGAGATCGATAAGCTTGGCTCCGATTTCCGTGGCGACCCCTCATCCGCCCTTCTGGAGGTGCTCGATCCGGAGCAAAACAACGCCTATGTCGACCACTATGTCGCCGCGCCGTTCGACCTGTCCAGGGTTATGTTCATCACGACCGCGAACGTGACCGATGCCATACCCTCAGCCCTGCTCGACAGGATGGAAGTGATACGCCTGTCTGGTTACACGGAAGAGGAGAAGCTTAAGATCGCGAAAAAATATATTGTTCCACGCCAGTTAAAAGAGCATGGTTTGACATCCAGGCGGCTCAAGATCACCAATGATACGATTTTAAAAATAATAAGCCAGTACACACGTGAGGCCGGCCTTAGAAACCTGGAGAGAATGATCGCCAATGTTTGCCGGAAAGTGGCCAGATCCGTGGCCGATGGTAAAAAGAGACTGCATACGGTGGAGCCTGAAGATTTAAGTAAATATCTTGGCGTTCGAATATTCACCCGCGATGGCGAGCAGGAAAAGGATATGGTCGGCGTGGCGACCGGTATCGCATGGACGGCGGCGGGCGGCGAGGTGATGCATGTGGAGGCTAGCGCGACTAAAGGAAACGGAAGGCTGACGCTTACCGGCAAGCTTGGGGATGTGATGAAAGAGTCGGCGCAGGCGGCCCTGTCGTATATCAAGTCGCGGGCCGGGCAATTCGGGGTTCCAGATAATTTCACATCCAACACCGACATTCATATCCACGTGCCTGCCGGAGCCATCCCCAAAGACGGGCCGTCGGCTGGCGTGACAATGGCTGTGGCGCTGGTTTCGGCGCTGACGGGCGCGCCTGTGCGCCACGACATAACCATGACCGGTGAGATCACGCTGAGGGGGAGGGTTTTGCCCATAGGAGGATTAAAAGAAAAATCGCTTGCGGCCAGAAGGGCGGGGATTAGAGAGATAATAATACCCGGCACGAACAAAAAAGACCTTGCCGATCTGCCGGAGAACATCCGCAAAGAAGTGAAGTTTCATCTGGTCAAAACCGCCGACCAGGTTTTAAACCTGGCGTTGACAAAAAAACTGAGCGCGCTGAAAAAAGAGAAAGCGGAAAAAGACGCAAAGGCCTTAAAGAAAAAGACCGGATCAAAAAGCGTGAGAATAAAAACCGGTGTGGGTAAATAAAACTCTGCGCGGAAAATGAAGAGATTGCCGCAGTCGCTGTCTCGGCATGGCCGATCCATCTCCTTCGCAATGACATTAGGGAACCTCTACAAATCGCTTTTTAGAGGTTCCCATTATTTCCTCTCCGACTCCCAGTTTTCCCGACCTTTCATATTCTTTTAACGCCTGCGCCATCATGCCATCTATCTGACGAATGCGATTTGCGTCAGCCGGGTGGGTAGATAAAAATTCGGGAGTGGAATTTTTCCCTTTTTCCCTGGAATACCTTGCGAAGCGGGCCCAGAAACGCTTTGCCTCCCTGGGGTCGTACCCGGCGCGGGCCATGTATAAAAGCCCCATGTAATCGGCTTCAAGCTCGTTGGATCGGGAGAAAGGCAGAGTGAACGCCACCGCCGATCCGATGCCATAAGCCGCCCTGATTCCCTGTCTTTGCCGTTGGTTTTGTCCCATTCCCTGGGCCAGCAATTCGCCGCCCAACGCGATTAACAGGCTCTGGCTCATCCTCTCCGCCCCATGCCGGGCGATGGCGTGGGCCACTTCATGCCCCATCACGGCTGAAAGCCCCGCTTCGTTTTTGGCGATGGACAATATTCCGGTGTTGATCCCCACTTTACCTCCCGGCAGGGCAAAAGCGTTAGGCGTTTTATTTTCTATCAGGTTAAACTCCCATTTATAATCTGACCTGCCTGTCACCCTGGCGATAGACCATCCCACCTTGCGAACGATACCGGTCAGCCGCCTGTCTTGTGAGATTTTAGATTTTTTTAATATGTCCCGGTAGGCGTCGGCGCCAAGTTTTAGCTCTGTCCGCGCATCCAGAAGCATCAACTGCGTACGCCCCGTTTCAGGCGTTGTGACACACCCTCCAGCGATGGCCGATATCAGCGCCGCCGATAGCAGGAAACCGCTGAATGCTTTGAAAATTTTACGCATGATGACGATTTTAGCACACGTGTTGTACCCATGACGCGCCGTCATGGGTAGGATCGTAGGGGCGGACCCGCGTGTCCGCCTTCCTAGGCCCAGGCCTGTTTGTCATTTCCTTTCTGACCTGCTAAACTGCTTGAAAATTCAGACTTAAAGAGGTGGCGTAGTTGGACAAGCCGTTCTGTCCGCAATGTGAGCGGGAGTACGATCCCGGTGTGAAATTCTGCCAGCACGATGGCGCGGAGCTGATTATCCGCTCCGAGGACACCATGTCCGGGGAGGTTTTCGACGGACGGTACCGGGTCATCCACAAGATCGGCGAAGGGGGGATGGGGGCCGTTTATAAAGCCCAGCAGATATCGACCGGTAAAAACGTCGCCATCAAGGTAGTCTCCAAACATCTGACAGAAAACCCTGCCACCGTCCGCAGGTTCCAGCGTGAGGTAAAACTCCAGTCAAAGCTTGAGCATCCGAACATAGTAACTGTTATTGATTTTTCGCAGACGAAAGATGGCCACTACTTCTTCGTCATGCCGTTTGTGGAAGGTAAATCCCTTCGCCGGATGATACTGGATGATGGCAAACTATCCCTGAACGATTTCCATGACCTCGCCTCCCAGATGTGTGACGGCCTGGAGTACGCCCACAGGAGGGGAATAATCCATAGGGATATCAAAGGAGATAATATTGCCATCGCACAGATGGAGCACCAGAGAGTCGTAAAGATTCTCGATTTCGGACTGGCGAAAGCCATTCAGGAGGATGGCTCCCTGAAGACCGGGACAGAACTTACCCAGCAGGGACGGGTTCTTGGCACGCCTGCTTACATGTCGCCAGAACAGGCGAAAGGTGAGATAGACAAAGTAGGCAAACCGAGCGACATCTACTCTCTTGGCGTGATCCTCTACCAGATGCTAT
>DRJW01000336.1 GCA_011052055.1 Nitrospirota bacterium | reverse complement strand
GGAAAAACGGCCACCGGCCTCCCGGCGGCCCCGGAGGGTTTGATGAATCCTGGAATATCGTCGCAGACATATCTTGCTGAAGGTTCGGGCCAGGAGGCTTTAAATGCGTCGCCCAGTTTTTGAGCGTTTGTGACCATTACAACGCGGCTTTTTGAAGGGTAAAGATCGAAAAAACGCTCCGATTCCCCGCAATAAAACTCCACATTAGGTTTATCGATTGAGCCTGCCCATTGTACAAAGCCGAACGCCGGAGGGTGATCGGTTGTCCGGCTTACGTAATCAAAAGGTAGCGTCAGGGCGAGCGCGGCGATAACGGCTATGGCCGTTTTACGATATTTCTCGAACGAAGGCGCGGCTATCAGTATAGCGGCCGGCGCAAGAGGGATTAGATGCCGGGTTTTTTCCAGATTTTGCCCCACAGCCACCCATGCCACATAAAACAGTGTCGCCAGCAGAAAAACCTTTACCTCTTTTTTACTGTTTCTCGAACGTAAAAACATAAAAATGCCGAAAAGGGTGAAGACGACCCAGGGAAGACGTGTCCAGAGAGTTCCCGATCCGATCCAGCCGGCAGTCTCACCGACGCGCAGAGCCAGCGCAGTTAACCTTTGTCCATGCGCCATTTCGCTTCCGATGGCTCCGCCCCACTTTGTAAAGTGCCCTTGCGTGAACAACAAACCGTTAGATAAAAGCTCCCGGACGCCCACAAAGTCGGCTTGCGGAACAAGCCATAGCGCGACGCCAACTATGAATCCGCTCCATGCGTTTGATCCTTTACCTGCCCGAATTGCGTACAGCAGATAAAAAAGAGGGTAGGGCCACCATGACAAACGGATACCAAGCAGTAGCCCCATGATCGCCCCCGATACGAACCATCGTTTGCCTGAAGCGTCTGCAGGGTTTCTCAAAACCACCAGGCCTGCGAGCAGAAGGGCCATTGCGGGAATCTCTGTGAATATTTTATGCGAAAACTCAAAAAATACCGGATTAACAGCCAGCGCCGTTGAACATAAAAGAGCGGTATCCCGGCTGTAAAAATTTTTCAGCCATACAAACATGAGCCATATGCAGGCGGCGCCAGAAATAACAGATAGGGCGGCCAAAGCCTGTTCGGGAGAGAGCGTGGCGGCATGCAGGAGTTTTCCCGCCAGGATATAAACCGGATAACCGGGAAAATGGGGCCGGTGAAACTGAAGGTCGTAACGCTGTACGCCTAAAATAAAATTCACGCCATCCTGATCGTCCGGCCAGGGAAAAGATGATACAGCTGAAATCGCGATAAAAAGCGCCAGGAGCGCAAAGAGACGGGGGTCGCCAGAGTTTTTAAGCGACGACAGATTGAATTTCAAGTAAAGCCTGTTCATCGCCGGTTTCATCCGCAGGCGCGCTAAAATCCGCTCCAAGAGCCTGGCGGGCCCATTGCCTTCCTGCCAGCATGGCTGTATCCATGAAAATATATTTAAAAAGCCCCTGTCTTCCAGCTGTCTTTAAATTATCAAACCGGTTTACCAGCTCGCGTAACGGTTGAACGCTGTTTTTGTATCTTATTTCCATTCTTGGGTAGGCGTATTCCGCAAAAGTTGAAAAACACCCGGTTACATGTGGACGCAAATCAAAACCAAGCTTGAGCAAATGACCAAGAGCCAGGTTGAGCAACGAACTGCCGGGCATTGTCCATGTCGCGTCCCCGCGTTGACACGGGATCTCCAGCATTACCGAAGTCCGTCCGGGTGGCGCCGAAAACGGACTGCGCCTTTTAGGCTCCTGAATACGTGTCATTATCATATCCGCCTCCGGAATGTACATCCATGTGTTTCTGGAAAGGTTTTCGATTCCTGATAGTGTGATATTTAAAAACCGGAGGCTCCTGTACGTCAGCGCAGTTTCCATGCCCGGCTCTACCAGCTTCGCTATCTCACCAAGGGCGATTGTGGAAAGATAAGTGTCGGCTTCGACAACGCTTCTTTCTTTGCTTTTACGCTCTACTTCAACGCCGGTTATTGTTAGGCCGGAAGTTCGGAGTTTTACCGGCCGCGCGCCGGTTATGATCTTTCCGCCCATACGCCTTATCTCATCG
>DRJW01000335.1 GCA_011052055.1 Nitrospirota bacterium | reverse complement strand
CCTTGAGCCGGAATCTTAGGCGCCCCGTATCGGTGAGGGGGCCATTGGCGTGGGTAATCTTCATATATTGCGGACGCCAACCCGGTTATAATATAATTACTTGAGTGAATCCCGAATTGACTATGCCTATCGCGGCCAAAATATTATTATTAACAGACGGGTGAGATACACAAAAAGCGTGGAAAGGAAAATCGTATGGCTAAAGATACTGTGACGATAACAGACAACTCCAACGGTAAATCTGTCGAGGTTCCTATTATCCGGGGCACGCACGGCCCCCCGGTAATGGATGTGAGGGCGCTTTACAAAGAAACGGGGATGTTCACTTATGATCCCGGTTTTTTAAGCACCGCCTCTTGCCAGAGCAAAATTACTTATATCGACGGTGAAAAGGGAATTCTTCTTTATCGTGGATATCCTATCGAACAGCTGGCGGCGCAAAGCTCTTTTCTTGAAGTCTGCTATCTGCTCTGGTACGGAAGCCTGCCTACAAAAGACGAGTTCGAGGAATTTAGCTCCATGATATCCCATCACACTATGGTTCATGAAGGACTGCGTGACTTTTTTAACGGTTTCAGGCGCGACGCCCATCCCATGGCGGTCATGGTCGGGGTTGTGGGCGCGCTATCCGCGTTTTACCACGACTCTCTCGATATTCACGACGCCAGAAGCAGGGAGATTTCCGCCCACAGGCTGATAGCTAAAATACCGACAATAGCCGCCTGGGCGTTTCGCTATTCCAGGGGCGTCCCTTTCCCATATCCGCAAAACAACCTGGGATACGCCGAAAACTTCCTGCATATGATGTTTTCGTATCCTTCCGAAGAATATAACGTAAACCCGGTTATCGCCAAGGCGATGGATGTTATCTTCATCCTCCACGCCGAGCACGAGCAAAACGCCTCCACATCCACCGTTCGCCTCGCCGGCTCGTCGCAGGCCAATCCGTTCGCCAGCGTCTCCGCCGGCATAGGCGCTCTTTGGGGCCCGGCGCACGGCGGAGCCAACGAAGCTGTTATCAAAATGCTGAAACTAATTGAGGATCCTAAAAACATAAACAAGTTCGTGGATAAGGCCAAAGACAGGAACGATCCTTTCCGGTTGATGGGTTTTGGGCACAGGGTGTATAAAAATTACGATCCGAGAGCCAAGATCATCCGGCAATCGTGCCTTGAGGTGCTAAAAGAGCTTAAGGTCAACGACCCGCTATTCGAGATCGCGATGAAGCTCGAAGAGATCGCCTTGAAAGATGAGTATTTCATCAAAAAGAAGCTTTATCCAAATGTAGATTTCTATTCCGGCATCATCCAGCGCGCCATCGGCATCCCGACAAGCATGTTCACAGTCATTTTCACAATCGGACGCGCCATCGGCTGGATAAGCCAGTGGCAGGAGATGATAACGGAGAAAGTGCAAAAGATCGGGCGTCCAAGGCAACTATATGTAGGCGCCAAGACCCGTGATTATGTTCCCGTGAACGAGCGGTAGCCGCTTTATCAGAAGGGTTTTTAAATCGAAACAGGCTTTTTTTCTCCTGGCCCGGATAGCGAAAACATGCGTCAAT
>DRJW01000334.1 GCA_011052055.1 Nitrospirota bacterium | reverse complement strand
GTATACGGCCTGTACGGTCAAAAGCTGGCGCAAGGGCTCGATAAAGTCGGCGTTCGATGGGAGGCTCTGCTCCTGCCGGACGGAGAGCGGTACAAAAATATGGCCGCCGTGGAGAGAATCCACGACAGGCTAATAAAAGGCCGGTATGACCGCGATACGGTCATCGTGGCTTTGGGCGGAGGCGTAACAGGCGATATAGCCGGGTTCTCTGCCGCCACATATATGCGCGGTATAAAGCTTGCGCAGGCGCCGACAACCTTGCTGTCGCAGGTGGACAGTTCGGTAGGAGGTAAAACGGGTGTAAACCACCCCAGAGGTAAAAACCTTATCGGGGCGTTTTACCAGCCCGGCGTTGTGCTGGCTGATATTTCGGCGTTGCAAACTTTGCCGGACAAGGAGATCCGGTGCGGAGTGGCGGAGGTTATAAAGTACGGGCTTATAGCCTCGGCTAGGTTTTTTAAATTTTTGGAGGGCGCCATCGAGGCCCTGACGGCGTTGGAGCCGGGTGTGACCTTGAAGGTCGTACAGCGGTCGTGCCGAATAAAGGCGGATGTGGTGGCCGAGGATGAAAAGGAGTCTGGCAAAAGAGCGATACTGAATTTCGGCCATACAGTCGGCCACGCCATAGAGGCGGTGACAGGCTACAGGCGGTATAGGCATGGTTACGCTGTGGCGATGGGTATGGTTACCGCGTCGATCCTTTCCGAGATGAAAGGAGGGCTTAAAGCGGGAGATGTCGAGGCGATTACGTCTCTGATATCGAGAGCGGGCCTCCCGGTGGCGATACCGAAGGCGATATCGGATAAAGAGCTATATAAAGCGATGAAACATGATAAAAAAGCAAAAGCGGGGTCTATAAGGTTCGCCCTGCTCGACACAATCGGCCACTGCGAAATAAACAGCGATGTATCGGAAAAAGAAATTTGCGAAGCTTTAAGGCGGAGTAGACATGTATAAAAAAAATAGCCGAATTATTATCAACCAACCAGGAGGAGGTGAGTTTCAAGTGAGCGATAAAAGGCTCTTGAGTGTAAAAGGAATATTGTTAGCGGCGTTGGCGGTGGCCGGATTGTCCGTCTACGCGGGATGTGGCAAGGTAGGCTCTTCAGACATACCGACGCCTGCCAATACAACAAGCGCGATCCTCTCTTTTGAAGCCATTGGGCCCAGAGGGGATACTTCTGATGGATCGGGAAAGATGTCTGTGCGAGCCCAGTCGCGAGACCTTCTGGAAGTCATCGCCACTGTGACCGGGCTTAACAGAACTGTCGGTTTTTTCATACCGTCAGACTGGGGAACATGGCAGGGCGGAACGCTCAACGACGACGATTCGTTCACCTACTACCCGGTTGACGGCTCTGGAACGGCAAAAGGCGCCCTGGTGGCCGGATCAAACGCGGGAAGACATGACGTTATAGCTCGTTACCAGGATTTTGGCGCGGGAGACTATGTAGAAGCCAGGTTGTCTATAACGTTTAATTTGGCCACGATGTCAATATTCCCGTCCACAATTGTTTTAAACAACGATCCTTCAAAAGGAAAAGTAGTCGAAGTCAGGGGCGCCCTTCCTCCTGTGGAATGGTGGGTAAGCCATCCTGATGTAATGGGATTCCAAATACGGGACGAGACATCCATTATCCTTTTCTGGATCGACGCGCAAAAGCCGATTGGCTCCACTTCGTTGCCAGCAGGCGGCGGTGAGCTTACGGCGCTCGACGCCGAGGGACAGCAAGCCACTGCGGTCGTATATCTGATTAACACCGGTTGTACAGCAGGCGTTTTAACATTGAGTCCTTCGACCGGGCCCACAACAACAGCTATCACTGTTACGGTGGAAGATCAGGACAGGGCTTTGGATGGCAGTACAACCGTGACCGTTTTCGTCAGCGGCGCGCAAACAAGCGCGACATCAGTTGTCTTAAACCAGACCGGCGGCGCATCCAGCTCGCTTTATTCAGCGGTTTATACATATGCGTCGGGAACAACCGGCGCGGTTACTTTTACATATCAAGATCCAGACGAACCGAGCAGTAACTGCATTTCGGGCAGTATAACTACTACATTTACAGGTACTTGATAATCTGATATTTGGTTGTCGCGTTTTATATCCGGGGTCTTACTATAAAGGCCCCGGATTTTTTTCGGCCTATTTGAAAACTCAATCGGTAAGGGCGTACTTGATTATGCAATAAAACGCTCTGAACGCATCTTTTAAGCCGATCTTCTTCCCCTCTTCATATGTCCGTCCGTAGTAGGATATGCCCACTTCATAGATCGTAACCCCAAGCCTGGCCACTTTGGCGGTGATCTCCGGCTCGAACCCGAACCGGCTTTCTTTTATATCTATCTTCTTTAATACTTCAGTCCTGAACACTTTGTAACATGTCTCCATATCGGTAAGATTGAGATTCGTCGCCATGTTCGATAGCAGAGTTAATAAACTGTTGGCCACAGAATGCCAGAAAAAAAGAACACGGTGCGGACGGCCACCAAGAAAACGGCTTCCGAACACTACATCGGCCCTGTTTTGAAGTATCGGCTCGATAAGGTTCGGGTATTCGGCGGGATCATACTCCAGATCGGCGTCCTGGATGATGACGATATCGCCGGTGACAAGTCCGAACCCGGTTTTTAGAGCGGCCCCTTTCCCCCGGTTGACATCATGACGAATGGTTACAATGGAGGGACGCTCTTTTTTTATATCGTCTAGCGCCTTTGAAGTGCCGTCGGATGAGCAGTCGTCCACCACGATAAGCTCCGGCTCGAAATTTTCCCACAACGGCTGGGTCAAAACGGTATCGACAATGGCTCTGACCGTTTTCTCCTCGTTGTAGCAAGGGATGACTACGCTGATTTTCATATGCTGATTATATCATTGCATCTGTCGGTTATCGACGGTCAGCGCCGCAAAATAGCGACCCAGCGCCAGATGTTTAAAAGACTTGCCAACGAGCCCGCCACGTAAGTGAAAGCGCAGGCCCTTAATATTTCACGCACATCTTTCTCTTCAGATTCGGAAAT
>DRJW01000333.1 GCA_011052055.1 Nitrospirota bacterium | reverse complement strand
GGGAGGGTGAAAAATGTCACCCCCACCTTTATCCTCCCACCTCAAGGGGCAAGGGGGAGAAATGCTTCGGTTCAAACTATGTCAGGAAAGGATTGAACTTAGCTCTTCCCTTCAATCTGCTTTTTAAGCTCGCGCTTTAACACTTTGCCTATGATGGTTTTCGGCAGGGAATCGACGAAAACGATCTTTTTCGGGATTTTATAACCGGCCAGACCCGCTTTGCTATGGGCGATAATTTCCGACTCGGTGAGTGTCGCTCCCTCTTTTAAAACTATGACTGCGGTGACTTTTTCGCCGAAACGCGGGTCGGGAAGACCGATTACAGCCACCTCGATGACACCGTCTATATCGCGCAGGACATCCTCGACCTCTTTTGGAAAGACGTTGCATCCCCCGGAGATGACCAGCTCCTTTTTACGGTCCATGATAAAACAGAATCCGTCCTCGTCCGCCGACGCCATATCGCCGGTGTAGAGCCAGCCGTCTTTTATGGCTTTGGCCGTCTCGTCCGGCGCCCCTTTATATCCGCGCATCACCTGCGGCCCCTTTACCAGCAACTCGCCCACTTCGCCCAAAGCCGCCTCCTTCCCGGTTTCGTCGTCGATTATTTTGTATTCCGTGGACGGCAGGGCCATTCCGATCGAGCCGGTCTTCACCCCGCCCGGCAGAGGGTTGCAATGGGTTATGGGGCTTGCCTCGGTAAGGCCGTATCCCTCCACCAGCTTGCCGCCGGTCATCGCCTCGAATTTCTCGCGGGTCTCAAGCGCCAGCGGCGCCGCGCCGGAGATGCAATATTTGATCGACGATATATCACAACTAGTAGCTTTAGGATGGTTGATGATCGCCACATACATCGCCGGCACTCCGGGGAACATGGTGGCCTTATGCTTTTCGATCTGTTTCATTATCCTGAGAGCGTCGAACTTCGGCTCTACAACAATCGTGGCGCAAAGCGATATGCCCAGGTTCATCCCGACCGTCATCCCGAAGGCGTGAAAAACAGGAAGGGTGAGCATGAACACTTCCTCACCCTCTTTAGCGCCGACAAACCACGCCTTGCCCTGCAGGGCGTTCGATATCAGATTCCTGTGAGTAAGCTCCACGCCTTTGGCCACGCCGGTCGTGCCGCCGGTATATTGATAAAGGGCGATGTCGTCCGGTTTCACATCGGCAGGCTCCGCTTGATCCGAAACAGAGTCCATAAGCTCGCTCCATTTCAAAAACTGCGCCCCCCCCAGCGTCGCCGGTTTTTGTTTCTGAACCATCAGCTTTATGGGGAACAGCCACGAGATGGGCCACGGCATATAATCTTCCAGTTTTATGACGATGACTTTCTCCACCGATGTCTTGTCCATGACATTTTTGACTTTCCCCGCCATCAGGTTTAACACCAGGGCGATTTTCACACCGGCGTCTTTGAACTGATGCTCTATCTCTCTTTCAACATAAAGGGGATTGGTAAGAACGACTATCCCCCCTATACGTAGAATGGCTTGATAGGCGATCATCGCCTGGGGGCAGTTGGCCGACATGACCGCCACCGCCTCGCCCCTCTTCACGCCGAGGCCCCGCAGGACGTTCATCAGTTTTTGCGTCTGCCGGTCGAACTCGCGGTAAGTGATTTTGGCCCCGAAAAAATCTATGGCGACGTTATCGGGAAATTTGGAGACGGCGGCGTCAAGAAGAGAAGTGACCGGCTTATCGGGAATATCAACCGATCGTGGAAGAGTGGAGTAATCGAAACCGCTCATTTGATCTTAGTCACATATTTTGTTTTTGTGAACCGCCCCCTGGGCCGCGCTGGTGACTGTCTGCGCGTACCGTACAAGATATCCTTTTTTGATTTTCGCCTTCGGCTTTCTCCATTTTGCGGCCCGTTTTTTAAGCTCCGCTTTCGAGACGCGCAGGTCTATTTTACGTTTCGGGATATCTATCTCTATTATATCCCCATTTTTCACCAGAGCGATAGGCCCGCCTTCCATCGCCTCCGGGGAGACATGGCCGATGCAAGGGCCGCGGGTTCCGCCGGAGAACCGGCCATCGGTGATAAGCGCCACCGAGTTTTGCAGGCCCATCCCGGCGATGGCCGAAGTGGGCGCCAGCATCTCACGCATTCCCGGCCCACCTTTGGGGCCTTCATAGCGGACGATCACAACCTGCCCCGCTTTGACCTTGCCTGCCATAACTTTCGCCATAGCCGCCTCCTCCGAATTGAAACAGACAGCTTTCCCTTTAAACTTCATCATCTCCGGCGTGATGGCCGACTGCTTTACAACAGCCCCTTCCGGCGCCAGGTTCCCGCGAAGAACACATAGCGCTCCTTCCGGTTTGTACGGTTTTCCGGCTGAGCGTATGACCACCCGGTTCTGGTTTCTCGCCTTGCCGATTATCTTGTGGGTGGAGACGCCGGACACTGTCGGCGCGTCGTGGATAAATTGTTTAAGCTCTTTCATCACCGCCGGAATCCCTCCTGCGTATTCGATATCCTCGATAAAGTCCTCGCCACCGGGACGGATACTGCAAATCTGCGGAGTCTTTCTCCCAAGCTTGTCGAACGCCTCCAGGGGAAGCTTTACGCCAGCCTCATGCGCTATGGCCGGGATATGCAAAGCGGTGTTGGTGGAGCCGCCCATGGCAAGGTCAATGGTGATGGCGTTCTCGAAAGCTTCGAGGCTCATCATACTTCTCGCGGTGATTTTCTTTCTTACAAGATCAAGAACCGCAACGCCAGAATCGAACGCGATCCTTCTGCTTTTACCGCTCACGGCCAAAGATGTGGCGCATCCGGCCATGCTCATGCCCATCGATTCGGTGACGCAGGCCATCGTGTTGGCCGTGTACATGCCAGAGCACGAGCCGGGCCCCGGACAGGCCTCTTTTTCAAGAGCGGTCATCTCGGCGCAACTCATCAAACCGGCCTGAACCTGCCCGACCGCCTCGAAAGTGTCCCGCACCAGCGAGCGGCGGCGTTGGCGGTGGACTCCGGCCATCATCGGCCCCGCCGTGACAACGACTGTCGGAATATCGAGCCGCGCTGACGCCATGAGCATGCCTGGGGTTATCTTGTCGCAGTTTGTAAGCATCACCATCCCGTCAAACGCATGGGCCTCGACCACGCACTCGATCATGTCGGCGATAAGATCGCGGGTCGGCAGGGAGTAGTGCATCCCTTTGTGCCCCATAGCTATACCGTCGCAAACGCCCGGAACAGAAGAGAGGAACGCCTGACCGCCGCCGGTATGTATTCCTTTTTCTATGGCTCTTTCAAGATCGCGAAACCCGATATGGCCCGGAATAATGTCGGTAAAACTGGAGATTACCGCGATGAACGGATTTCTCATCGCCGATTCGGTAACGCCGGTGGCGTATAGTAACGAACGGCTCGGGGCGCGTTCCGTTCCTTTTTTTATTCTGTCGCTTCTCATTGCGGTATAGTCCTTAAACTGGTTCTGGATAGATTCGCCTTAACTTCCTCACGATACCATGTTAAACGAAGCGTTTATGGCGGTCAATGGAGAGTGCGAGCAACGGCTATACAGGCCCCCACTGAAAGCTTGCCAATGATTTTTCCAAACGCGCCAGGTTATTTGCCCCAGACGTCGTGTATCCGTTTTAGCTCCCCTTCCTCGTACAACTCATTCCATGCGTCAACAAGCTTGGGATCGAAATGTGATCCAGAGCAGTTGTTTATTTCCTCCATGGCCTCTTCTATGGTCCAGTCTCTTTTGTAGGCTCTTTTGTTGACCAGCGCGTCAAACACGTCCGCAACGGCGACGATCCTGGCCTCCAGCTTTATATCCTCCTCTTTGAGCCCGTCCGGGTATCCTTTGCCGTTCCATTTTTCGTGGTGGCCACGCGCTATGCTTTTGGCAACGTAGAAAAACAGGCTGTCCGGCAAGATTTTCCACCCCATTTGCGAGTGCTGTTTAATGATTTGATACTCTTCGCCGGTAAGCTTTCCCGGTTTCTTAAGAATATGATCCGGGATTGAAATCTTGCCCACGTCATGCATGATCGCGGAATAGCCGATCTCGTCCGCCTGTTCGTCGGACAGGCCGATTTTCTTTGACAGCGCTATCGAGTATAGCTGGATTCTTCGCACATGGTCGCCGGTATCGTCGTCTTTCGCCTCTGCCGCCATCGCCAGCGAGTATATGGCGTCGAGGTTGGCCTCCTTGAGCTTTGCGGCGCGGGTGTGTATCTCCTGCACCAGCAGGGCATTGGTTATGGCAATGGCCGCAAAGCTTGAAAGTGACTTTATCACCACCTCATAACCAGAGTTAAAAGGGATGACTTCGCCGGTAGCGGGATCTTTGGCGTTTAACATCTGCATGACTCCTATCACATTCCCTTCATGGTTGGTGAGAGGAGAGACGAGCATGGAGATGGAGCGGTAATTGTTGATCTTGTCATATTTTTTCGGGCCGGTGAAATCGAATTCGGTTGATTCGTAAACATCGGGCACGTTCACCAGCCTTTTATTTATCGCCGCATAGGCCGAGACGAATGATGGATCCATCGGCACGGGAGGAAACAGATCGGCGCCCCCTTCTTCCCTGGTCAGGCTGATTCCAAGAGACATGTTCTTGCTGATGGAAAAATGGAGCTTGCCGTCGCCTTCGACAAGATACAGGCTACAACCGTCGGAATTTGTCAGCCGTAACGATTCGCTTACGATTTTTTCAAGGAGGCGGAAGATGTCCAACTCCGACGAAAGGGAGATAGCAAGCTCAAGAAGAGAAGAAACCAGGTCCGAGTCGGCCTCGCCCACCACCAGGGCCGACTTGATTTTCGACTCTGCGGCGGTATCTTCTGAAGCCATATTGTCTCAGCTAATATGAACGAACTGTTTGAAAAAAGTGGCTCATACGAATGTATCACCAACTTGCGCGCTACGCCCAAGAGTAAAAGCGTGAGCCTCCATCGCCCTTTTTCCTTCTGGTTTTATCTCCGTTATCAAAACAGATCCCTCCCCACACGACACTACGACGCCTTTTCTGGTTATCGATTGTATCACACCTGGCGCGTCGTCACTATTTCCAGAAAGCGCTTTTGCGAAAAGAGGCTTCACGGTCTCGTTTTTAAACGTCGTGGCCGCTCCCGGAAAAGGGGATAAGCCTCTTATTCGCCTGCTTACCTGATCGGAGGTCTGCCCCCAATCAATTTTGAATTCCGATTTGTCAAGTTTCTTTGCGTATGTGGCGAGGGCGCCGTCCTGTTTTCTTGGAGTTATGGAGCCTTCGCTATAATCGATAAGCGACTCGACCATCAGCGCCGCGCCTATCGCCGCCAGCCTGTCATGCAATCTTCCTACGGTGTCGTCGTTTGTAATTTCCGTTTTTTTGCAGGCAAGCAGATCGCCTGTGTCGAGCCCTTCTTCCATCATCATGGCGCACACGCCGGTGATGGTTTCACCGTCCACAAACGCCCTGTGTATCGGAGCGGCGCCTCTGTATTTGGGCAGAAGTGAGGCATGAAGGTTCACCGGCGCCAGCTTGGGTATCGCAAGAAGCGGCAGAGGAAGTATCTGGCCATAGGCCACAACCACAAGGTAATCTGGCTCTAAGCTTTTAATTGCGTCAACGGTCTCCTGCTCTCTGACTTTCTCCGGCTGGAAAACAGCAATTTCGTTATCAAGCGCCAGTTTTTTTACCGGCGGTATGGCCAGTTTCTTTCCGCGCCCTTTCGGCCTGTCAGGCTGGGTGACCACAGCCTTAAGATTAAACCGGTCATTGTCTATTAACTTCTTAAGGGTGGGAATGGCGAAGTCAGGAGTTCCCATAAACACGACGCTCAACGGATCGCCCGTCATTTCAGGCCGAACCTTTTAAAGAATTTCATTTTAAGCCACAGGCGCCTACCCTTGCTTAACCTGTCCCAGAAAAGAGAGCCGTCGAGATGATCGACTTCATGGGCCAGGCAACGGGCAGAGGCTCCTTTCAACTCGATCTGTTCATGACGCCCGTCAAGTGATGTAAACGAAACTCTTACACTCGACGGCCTGGGCAAATCGGCGTAAATCGTGGGAATGCTCAGACATCCCTCCTCATTGATCTCCACTCCTTCGCTATCGATAATTTCCGGATTTATCATGGTCACAGGCTCGATTTCGTCATCTTCCCCGCCACTCTTATCGTCCATGACTATAATCCGCTTTAACGCCCCCACCTGGACGGCGGCAAGGCCCTGGCCGGGCGCCGCGATCATTGCTTTAATCATTTTTCCGGACAGATCCACTATCTCCTGTGTGATGTTTTCCACCCGCTCCGATTTCCGGGTCAGGAGCGGGTCGGGAAAGGTGATTATTTTAAGAAGATCGGATTTTTCGTCTATCGCTGAAATTGTTTTCATACCCGCCTATAATAACATTCCAGGGAGCCGATTTCTGCGGGCGCCTACATTTTTAGGCATGTTGTCTGATTTTTTATATATACGCCATACGTCTCAAAATATAACTCATTGTTTTATCAACAGATATTTTAACCGATTCTTTATTTTTTCCTCGGTCTAAAATTTGCACACAAAGTTGAAGCGAAACCTTATGACTGCAATTTGCGAAAGGAAAGGGCAATGGAAACCAGGATAAAACCATCGGCTCCCAAAACGGTCTGCAAGCATTGCGGAGGAATAATGCGGTATTACAGAGGTTCTACGACATGTCTTTTGTGCGGCCGCGACGCAAGCCATTCATGCCAGCGTTGCATGCATGCGAGCGAAGATTTGCAGAAAACGGCCTGAATACAGGCGCGGATAGATCGCGCCTTTCGTTCACCGGCGGTGGCGCTTTTGCGGCGCTTTGCCGAGGAAGACCCGCGCGTTTTTCTTATCGCCTTGCGGCGCGTGATGGAAGCGCAAGGGGTGAACATGACCGATATGGCTAAAAAATCCGGGCT
>DRJW01000332.1 GCA_011052055.1 Nitrospirota bacterium | reverse complement strand
GCTGGGCCACACCCGTAACGTGGCTGGGCCACACCCGTAACGTGGCTGGGCCACACCCGTAACGTAAGCCATCATGCCTGACAGGTCACGCGGGGCGCATGACTTTCACGATTTTCAGACTCATTTCATATTGGAAAAGGCTAACGGTCACATTTTTCCATCTTTCGGTGTACAATGCCGGAGTCATTCTCTGTCGCCTTGAGAGTTTTAACGGAAATAACTTCTAAATTAAGAGCTTTAAAAAAATTGATTGACCTGCACACTCACACGCTTTTTTCAGATGGCGAGCTTCTTCCTTCGGAGCTTGCCAGAAGGGCCCAGGTGATCGGTTACCGGTTTTTAGCCATAACAGATCACGTTGACATGTCCAATTTCGAGAATGTCGTTACCGGTATCGTCAGGTTCTGCTCCGAATATAAAAACAGCTCCATCAAGGTTGTGCCAGGAGCCGAGATAACCCACGTTCCCCCCGATCAATATAAAAAACTTGTCGGACGATGCCGGGAGCTGGGCGCAAAAGTAGTCGTGGCGCACGGGGAGACCATTGTGGAGCCGGTTCAGCCAGGGACGAACCGGGCCGCTATAGAGGCTGGTGTAGACATAATAGCCCACCCTGGCCTGATAAGCGGCGGCGACGCCTCTCTGGCCGCTGAAAAAGGGGTTGCCCTGGAGATAAGCGGGCGCGGCGGGCACAGTTTTACAAACGGGCATGTGGCGGCCCTGGCGCGAAAGCATGGCGCAAAACCTGTTTTTTGCACAGACGCCCATAAACCGTCTGACCTTATGGACCGGGCGACAGCCGAGAGTGTATCGCGCGGCGCCGGGATGGAGGAGAATGAAATAAACAGTATGTTCGGATACGCCGAGAGCCTGGCCGCCCGTCTTTTAAAAAATTAGGAAATAGTTATGGGTCATTACAAACGAATTGTCAGGAAAAAAGAGAGGAAAAAAGAGCTGTTGATCGATCCGACATCGCAGATCCAGGATTGGCTCGCCGAAAACTCTGGACGGCTCATGCTTACAGCCGCCGGGGTTTTTCTCGCCGGAGTGATAGCGTATGGTGTCGTTTATTATCAGAAAGTCAGCCTGAGCGACGCGCAGATGGCGCTCTATGAGGCCGGGAGAGGTGGCAACCCCATATCGGAGCTTGACGCTCTTGTACAAAGCGGGGGGCCGGTCAAAGTAATCAACCAGGCCAGGCTCCGGCTCGCGGCTCTTTACGTGGAGGAGAAAAAATATGACGAAGCGATCACAAAATACAGGCAGACAGCCAGCGCCACCCAACCCGGAGAGTTAATCAACGATCTTGCTCTGGTTGGCGAGGCGTCCGCGCTGTCATTATCGGGAAAAGAAGATGAGTCCGCCAACGTCTTCTCGAAACTGGCCGAATCGACGGGGAGCTATCCAGGCAATGAGGCGCTTTTAAGCATGGCCTACGCCTCGGTCGTCGCGGGCGGGAAAGAGAGGGCGGTTAAGGCGCTAAAACGGTTGCAGTCAGAATCCTCTTATGCGCTTCCATCCGAGCAGATAGAAGCGACCATTAAAAGAATAGAGCGCGGCGATCTTGAAAAAGCCGTGGCCGGACTGGCAAAGGTCTCCGCCAGCGAACCCGTCCCGTCCGGGCCGGCGCGTATCGGCGAAGAAAACATCCATCAGTCGAAATAACCATAGCGGCCAGGCGCCTCGATTCGGGAAGGATTAAAAAAGACTTTGGTTCACTGGTTCGACATTTTCGCTGTGACTTTTCTGCTGATATCGGCTGTGTGGTCGTGTTATCGCGGTTTTGTCCGTGAGATTTTTTCCCTGGTGTCTTTAATCGCAGGTTACGTTACAGCCTCGATGTTTTCCGGCGCCATCGCCCCTTACTTTAAAATCATTGTGGACCAGAAGCATTACCAGGAAATGGCTTCGTTT
>DRJW01000331.1 GCA_011052055.1 Nitrospirota bacterium | reverse complement strand
TACCTCGCGTGCTTAATAGCGATTGCATTTTCATTTCGTTACCTCGCGTACAAAACAGACCACAGCCTGTTGGCCGCGCCTTTATTCATGGTTATATAATAGCGGAGTGGACGACCCGCGCCAATCCGCAGAACTGCTTAATCGGGGGTCAGCGCTTATGCGTATTTTGATAAGCTCAAGTTCGTACTCGCCCGGAACCGCCCTGCAATTTGGCGAATTGGTCTCTTCCCTCAATTAAAAAACGGTACGCAAGCGCAGAAGGGATGGGTAAAGTCATTCGATGCTCGATTTGTTTTTGACGGCGAATGTCAAAAGAGCGTTCCATCCGTTCAGGCTCAACTTGGAGCATATATTGGCCCGATGCTTCTGAACGGTTCTGAAGCTTATATACATTTCGTCCGCAATCTGTTTACTGGTTTTGTTCAGGGATATTTTTTTCAGAATCACTTTCTCAGTCGGTGAAAGTGTGTCCAGATTCGGATTTTTGAGCATGACCTGTTTTCTTTTTTCCCTTCTTCTAACCAGAACGTCGGAGAACAACTGGCTGATATACGATTCGTCCCGGCCCGCGCATTCTATGGCTTTTAACAAATCGTCCGCCGTGTTGCTTTTCAGGACATACCCTTTGACTTTCAGGTCTATGGCCTCTTCGAGAAAATCCTCATCCTTGTACATGGTGAGTATGACCAGCCTTGTTTTGAGCTTTTCCGCTAAAACCTTGCGGGCGACCTCAAGCCCGGTCATCCCCGGCATTGAGATATCCAGGACGGCCACATCCGGCTGTAATTCCACTATACGCCGCAGAGCGTCGTCGCCATTATCCACTTCGGCGACTATTTCCAGGCTCTCTTCGCTCTCGATTATCTTCACCAACCCCTGGCGGAAGATGTGGTGATCTTCGGCGAGCAGAATTTTCAGGCTCATAACTCTAATAACTGTTCATGCTTTTATTTATGGGAACCTTATTGCGCTCTGCAAAAAAAGATTCAGTTTTCCGCCCGCCCGGCGCCCTGACGTAACGGGAAAGACAGCACAAGAGTGGCGCCTTCTCCACTGTCCGAATCGATAAAAAAAGACCCGTCGAATATATCGACCCTTTCCTTGATTCCGGCGAGCCCATGACCGCGGCCTGTCAACGCGCCCGATTTTATAATAGCAGGCTCAAAACCTCTGCCGTCATCCGATACGTGAATTTCGATATTGTCATCTTTATTTGTAATATCAATATAGGCTTTTTTGGCGCCTGAATGTTTCATGATGTTGTTGAGCGCCTCCTGGATTATCCTGTAAATGGTGATATCCAGCTCTTTGGAGAGCGTATATCCGCCAAGATAAATCTCGACAAAAATGCTTATCCCGGAGGACTCGGCGATAGTTTCGGTCATTCTTTTGATCGCCCGCTCAAACCCGCTTTTATCGAGATAGGGAGGGCGAAGATTGTGGGCGATCTCGTTTATTTGCTCCAGAGCTTGTGTGGTCATCGAAGAGGCGCGCTTAAGATGGCTGATATCTCCCCCCTTTATGACGGTTTGAATTTCGGTGTTGATAACCAGCAGGTTTTGCGCAAGGCTGTCGTGAAGCTCTGACGCTATCCTGATGCGCTCGTTTTCCTGCGTTTCGATCATTTTCCGGGGCAGTTGCTTCATGGCGCGCTCGGAGTCTTTCTGCTCGGTAATGTCTGTCACCAGACGGACAAGATAGCGCGCGCGTCCGGCCTCTTCATAAATCGGGAAAATATTTTCGACTATCGGGATTTTTTTACCCTTACGCGAAAGGAGGGTCAACTCGCCTGTCCATTGCCCATGTTGTATCACGGTAGCTATTATTTCTACTTCAATCCGCTTATGTAGCTCTTTAGGGTAATAGGACAATATTTGTTTTCCTG
>DRJW01000330.1 GCA_011052055.1 Nitrospirota bacterium | reverse complement strand
CATCATTGCTTATTGGTGTAATAAAAAAACAAATTTTTGCCCAATCTACCTTTTTAGAAATTTCCGTTTCATCTGTCGTATCTTCGATATCATCGTTAAGTACAGTTTCGTTAGAAGAACGAGTATCGGATGTTGATAAAATAATATTAAGTTCTTCGCTTTCACTAGCTTGTTGCAAAATGCCTACATATTTTGCATTTTCAATTATCAGTTTTTGTGCTTCTTTAACCAAGTTCCTTGGAACGCTATATTTATTCTCTAGAACATTCGGAAAAAGCTCTTCACTGGGAATGGGATGATGATTGTAAGCAGTATAAAACTTACTTAATAAAGTTGGGGTTAACAATGCTTTTATCTTTGCTTCTTGGGCTTCATTTTCTTCGTTTGGAGCTACAATTTTACGTCCTGTTTCTGAAAGAGATATTATTTGTCCTGGTTCCAATGACACTAATCCATAGGCTTTGGCTGACCACATTAAATATTTTGTTTGATTTGATTTTGGGCCTATTTTAAGAGCTTCGGCAATATCATTCCAAGAGGCTGTTGTGCCAGCATAAGTTTTATGAATTATTGTTGCAATTCTAATGGCTTGCTCTAGTGTTCGCCTAGGCAAGGCATCAGATGAAAGATTGGTTTTTATTTCTGCTGTATTTTTTTTAGACTTGGCCTTTTTTCGACGTTTTTTTGTAGCCACTTGTTTGCAATCCTTTACCAAATAATATCTGTGAATATACCATATTGATGGTAATTATTATAATTTTATTAAAAAACAGCTTTCCCTAACGCTTTGACGACATCAAGCGTCGGCGCGTACTCTTTTTTGAGCCAGCCGATAAGGTCGCCTTTCGTCACTTTCGATGATGGGAAAGTTTTGCCGACCCAGAGCCCTTTCATCTTTAGAAGCTCGGCGTATTTATGATCCTTATCGAAGCCGGAAGGAACACGCTTTAACTTCTCACCGTCAATCTTGAACCCGGCTTTTTCCGCTTTGGTGATCGCCCTGGTCAGCGCTGATCCTTTGACAGCGACATGTTTGCGGTACCGATCCATCGTCTCTTTGGATATCCTGTAAATGCCGGAGCCGAGCATTACAGATTTCGCCTCCAGATGGAAATAAATTCCGGGGCAGGTAAGCTTGGCAGATGAACCCGCCCAGAGGAAAACGCCTGCGTTTGTTTTGTATGGCTTTTTATCTTTTGAAAAGCGGACGTCGCGGTAGATTCGAAAAATAGAGCCGTTGACTTTCGGACTGTAGTTGAGCCCGGGCAGTTTTTTAGAAAAGGCCGCGCCCATGCCCATGACAAGAAATTTAAGAGGCTCAAGCAGGTTCTCTTCGTAGTCTGATTTATGCGCGGTGAACCAGGCTTTGTTGTTGTTTTTCGCAAGCCCGGAAAGAAAAGCCAGGGCCGTTTTTGGGAGGGCGAAAGGTTTTGCGTTTGTCATAATATTGAACACCACCCCTTAATTTTACCTTCAAGGACTGTACCCCATCTTTTTCTCCCCCTTTGCGAGGGGGAGTGGCGCAGATGCGCCGAGGGGGTGTGCAGTTGTTATTTTTTATTGAACACCACCCCTTGCTCCCCTCCTCAGGCAAGGAGGGGAAAATCTACTCCCTGATAAGAAAAAGGCGCGGAGCCGTTATTAAACCCCGCGCCCTGATAAAAGTTTATTCGAGCGAGATGGCGCCTTTGGTTTTCTTCCGGCGTTTTTTCTCTTTTGCCTTATAATCGGCTATGCAAGAGTCCTTGTCCACCATGACGCATTCAAGATACTCGGCGATCTCTATGACACAGGCGCGAATCGCTTTGCCGTGGGGGGTTTTTTCCGAGCCGCCCAGGGCGCCGCTGAATCCTCCGCGAGAAAGGCCAAACGATAATCCGCCGCTTTTGGCGGTCGCCTCGACCGTCCTGAAATAGTCCACGTCGCCGGTTGTGGTGTTGACCACGCGCAGGTCAACGGCGATATAGGCTTTGCTTTTTTTTCCGCCGATAGATATTCCCTTGAAGCTAAAACCCCCGCCCCGTTTGGAAGTTCCTTCTTCATAAGAGGAGACGGTGGCCATGACCAGGTATTGCGCGCCGGTCAGTTTTCCCACTTTGGCGGCGGTTCCTTTGCGGATCCTGCCGGAGGCCCCAAGATCCTGCTCTTTGAGCGCGGAGTTAAGCTTTTTGCGCTCCACCATTTTGAATTTTCCATTAGAGCCAAGCTCGTTGGTGAGCATCCCCGCAAGCTCGCTTCCGACGCCCCTTCTCCACCATGAAGCCTGGGTGTCGTTTCGAAACTCGTCCACCCCCAGAACCGGTTTTTTCCGGGCATACGCAGTTCCGGAAATCATCGTGAACGCCATTACTAACAGTAGCGCAGATAAAAATTTTGCTTTCATGTCAGTCCCTCAATATTATTTAACAAAGAATATGTATATTAAACTGCCCCGATAGTTTTAACGTGGAGACTATAACATAAATTCTGCGGCGCGGCGCAAAACATCAACATAGCCGAATGAAATCGCACACCTCGCCAGCGCCACGTCATGCATTTGCCATGAAAATTCATGCATGGTAATATAATTACCCTAATCTATTGAATTTGGTGGCTCAAGTTAAGGTTGTTTCTGCGTAATTTGGAAGGGAAGCTCGATAACAGGATGGGATCGAAAGATATCTGTTTTGTGCGCTTGTGCGGCGCGTATTCCCTCTGGCGGCGTTAATTTTTCCTGAATGGGGACAGATATGGAAAAGAGAGCAAAGAGGACGATATTCGTAATTTTACTGGCGATGTTAGCGGGGGCTTTTCTTTGGCCGCAGACTGCTATGGCCACACCCGGAGGCGGGTTTTACACCGTTAAGTACTACGTGGGCTCTACGAAGTTCACCGACACGATTTATGTCGGTCTATCGGCTGACGGCAGGACGGCGTTAGGCACCAGCAACGAAGGCGCGGGCATGGAAGGAGCCTTTAGCGACAACAGCATCTGGGTACACGAAGTAGGTGGCGGCCACGTCTATCAGGATTCGTATTACCTGGTCTTCGATGATCTGGGTAGTCCTCTGTGGGCCAAACATGGCGGGGCCTTTGTCAGCGGCGGCAGAGTGTCAGGCGTCACCCATCGGGAAGGCGGCGGCGTGGTAACCGAAACACACGACGTTATTTCGTTTACCCGTCTCGACGTGGAGGACGCGCCGATCGAAGATACCGACGACGCGAAAATCGAGGCCTCACAATAATACTGTTATTCCTTCGCTCACGGTGGCCGATCCCGTATCGGCCACCGTTTTTTCGTCAAGACAGATTCCTGCTTCTCTTTTATTTGTTCGGGGTTTAGATAAAAAGTGCCAAGGGAAAACTGGAGCTCAAGAATAGGGATTATTCTCGCGGTGGCCGGATCGGCCGTCGGGCTTGGCAACTTCCTTCGTTTCCCGGTTCAGGCGGCGCAAAACGGCGGCGGCGCGTTCATGATTCCGTACATCATAGCCCTTTTACTTCTTGGCATCCCTCTTTGCTGGGTGGAGTGGACAATGGGCCGGGCCGCAGGCGGACGGGGACATGGATCGGGGCCTGGCATTTTAAATGTTTTCTGGAGCCACAGGTTCTCGCGCTACTTCGGCTCTCTTGGGATTTTCATCCCGCTTATGATCTATTTTTACTATGTTTATATCGAGTCGTGGTGCCTGGCCTATGCGTGGTACGCGATTTCCGGCTCTCTGGGGGCCGCCGCGACGGCGGGAGAGGCGAAAAACTTCCTTACGGCGTTCCAGGGGCTGGCCGACAACCAGTGGTTCTCCGGCATAAGCTCGGCCTATCTGTTTTTTCTCATCACGTTTGTCATAAATTTTCTCGTCATCTATCGCGGAGTGGTCAAAGGCATAGAAACAATTTCCAAAATCGCCATGCCCATTCTGGTCGTGCTGGGCGTGGTAATAATGTTTCGCGTCCTGACCCTCGGCGCGCCTGATCCGGCGAGGCCGGAATGGAGCCTTACGGGGGGGCTTGGCTTTATGTGGAACCCGGACTTCTCCGCCTTAACGGACGCGAAAGTATGGCTTTCTGCGGCGGGCCAGATTTTTTTTACAACCTCCGTGGGTCTCGGCCTGATTATCACTTACGCAAGCTACTTAAAAGAAAACGACGACGTGGCTTTATCCGGGTTGTCTTCGATATCGATAAACGAATTTATGGAAGTGGTCATCGGCGCCTCCATTGCCATCCCTGCGGCGTTTATTTTCTTCGGCCCGGATGGGATAAAAGAAGTGGCCGAAGGAGGCGCGTTCAACCTGGGGTTCGTCACGATGCCGATGATTTTCGACCAGATGCCGATGACCGCCCTTTTGGGCTTCATCTGGTTTTTCCTTTTGTTCCTCGCCGGTGTCACAAGCTCGATATCAATGCTCCAGCCGGCCATCGCTTTTTTAGAGGACGAGTTCGGATTTATAAGAAAACAATCAGTGTCGTTTCTTGGCCTGTTCACTTTCATCGCCGCCCAGCCGGCCATTTTCTTTCTGGATAAAGGTGTTTTGGACATGATGGATTTCTGGGCGGGGACGTTCGCCATAGTGTTGTTTGCGACCGGCGAGGTGATAATATTCGGTTGGGTATATGGTATCGATAAAGGGTTCGACCAGCTCCATCACGGCGCCGATATAAAAGTACCCAGGATTTTCAAGTTCATAATCAAGTATGTAACACCCTCCTATCTGATTATTATTTTGAGCTACTGGTTTTACCAGGACGGAATTGATAACCTGTTATTAAGGAAAGTGTCTGACGAGAATTTTCCATACGCGCTGGCCACTATGCTGGGAATGGTCATATTTTTAGCGGGTATCGTCGCGGCTGTGGAGATCGCATGGCGAAAAAAGGATAGGAAATCATGACGGCGGGCGGATGGATAATGATAGCGCTAAGCTGGAGCTTTATCATCGGTCTTAGCGTTTTTTGCATGAAGCGGGTCATCGGGCTGAAAAACTCCCAGGCGGATCATATAAAACCGATCTACGAGATCGACACGGGCGATCTTGGCGATTCGGAAAAAAAGAAAAACAAATAAAGGATTCTTCTATGAATAGCAGGTTCGCGTATTTTTATTTTATGAAAAATGAACCGGAAAAAATCGGGGGTTCTGTCGGGTCTCATGTGGCGTACTGGAAAGAGCTGGAGCTTATTGGTTACACTGGCGCCCCTTTCGCCGACAAATCGGGCGGGTTGATTACCTTCAAAGCGGAAGACCTCGCCGAGGCTGAGAAGATCGTCTCAGACGATCCTTTTGTCCGTAGCGGTCTTATCGAGAGAAAATGGATAAAAGAGTGGCTCGTTGAATAGAGTTCTTCACGCGGCCTGAGCTATGGCGGCCCGTAACACTGATACCAGTTTTTCGCTCGATTTCGCTACGAAAGCGCTTTTTAGAGGTTCCCTGCAATGAGTAAAACCAATTCACGCGGACAAGGGAAGGGATGAACAAATTTTCGGTTATCACCCTTGCATGGCGGCTCGCCAAACCGCTCGACGAGAGGCTAAACGCGCCGATATATGTGGAGGAGCTGACCGAAGAGCGTTTCAGGAAACTCGGAGCGGGGGCGGTTGTCCTCGACCATGATGGTGTTCTGGGCCCCAGCAGAAGCGACGCTCCCGACGAAACCGGGATAAAAATATTGAATGGCGCGGTAAAGGCGTTCGGCGCCGGAAAGGTTTTCGTTCTTTCCAACACATCGTCAAAACGCGAAATCAGGGAACAGCGATATGAAAACCTGGTCGATGGAGTGCGTTATATCAAGTCGGAGAAAAAACCGGATCCTGCAGGACTAGGTATCGCCAGCGATTTATGCAAGATCGATATCAGGAAAATCGCCGTGATAGACGATGGTCTTCTCACCGGGATCCTGATGGCCCTCTCCTCTGGCGCCATCCCTGTTTACGCAAAAAGAAAAAGAATGAGCGAAAATCTTTTCGCTAAAACCGTTCGGCTTTCCACCACCTGGCCGCAGATAATGTGTGTGCGGTTTTTAAAGCGTGTCAGGGAAGTCTGGAGCTGACGCTGGCTCTGCAACTAATTTGACCTTGACAATGAATTATATTTACTTCATTAATGACGTTCATGTTGGGAAAGGGGTCTGGGTGTCCCTTCGAATAAAACCACACGAATATATTTTATATTGGAGTCGAAGATGTACAAGATTATAACAAAATCCAGCGTGCTGTTAGCGTCGATGGTATTTATGCTTTTTTCAGGCAACGTTTCAGCGGCGCAACAAACCGATGATTCTCTGGCTGAGTATAAACTGGTTCTCCAGATAAGCGACGATGACCCGAAAACTCAGGCGCGTGTTTTAAATGTGGCCAAGAACATCAGAAAAGCGTATGGCCACAGCAATATAGATGTAGAGATCGTAGCGTTCGGCCCTGGCTTAAAACTTCTTTTCGCGAAAAATAAAAACAAGGACAGGATCGCCGGTATGGCGCTGGGCGGCGTGAATTTCACCGCCTGTAGCAACACAATCGCCGGCATGACGAAAAAAATGGGTCACGCGCCTGTGCTTAATGAATCGTCGATCAAGCTTAAGGCGCCCGGCGTAAAACGAATTATGGAGCTGGTGGCGAAAGGTTACACGCTGGTAAGGCCGTAGCTTTTTACCAGAGGCTTCCTTAAGTCAGTCTTTCTGGCTACCGGTCTCCACCGGCCTGCCCGCCCTTTTCCATTCGGGGAAACCATCTTCGAGGCGCCTTGCGTTGAAACCTTTGACCCGCATGGAGGCTACGGCGTCAAAAGCGAGCACACAATGGGGCCCCCTGCAATAAGCGACAATCTCCTTGTCCTTAGGCGCGTCTTTAAGCTGTTTTTCCAACTCTTTTAAAGGGACATTGATGGAGCCTGGAATATGACCCGCGTTAAACTCTTCCGGGGGGCGCACATCATAAATGGTCACAAGCCCCTGCTCCGAACGTTTCATAAGCTCATCCGCCGGAACAGGCTCAAGGCTGTCTTTAACTTTCCAGTACGAATTTAACAGCAGTTCCACTTCGGCCAGGCTTTTTCCGGCGGTTTTGCGCAACGATTCAAGCAGTTCAAGGACAGAATCGTCCGCAATGCTATAGAGCACACGTTGCCCCTCTTTTCGCGCATTGACCAGGCCCGACTGACGCAGTAACTGAAGATGCTGAGAAGTGTTTGCTACGGAAAGCTTGGCGATAGTGGCCAGCGAATCGACACTTCGCTCACCTTGCGCAAGATACTCCAGCATTTCAAGCCTGTTCCCGTTGCTAAGAGCTTTTCCT
>DRJW01000329.1 GCA_011052055.1 Nitrospirota bacterium | reverse complement strand
TGCCGTTAACCGCGAACGCCGGATTAGCCGCTACGAGCGACAAAACGGCGATGGCAATTGTAAAAATAGATTTACGCATGTTTACCCCCCCTTTAAAAAAATATGAAAATCTGATCTCCTCTAAATGCGCCCCACGCCTCAATGTCTCCAGAAACAGGCCCGCATTTAAATTGCGATACTTCACTGCGTCTTTATTGGATTCAACGGCATATCAAAGGATTCAAAGAATCTTTCGATATTTTTTCGAATCGTATATAATACCTGACCAAAATAGTATGACTTTCGTCCTGTTTTGGTGTACACTGGCGCCATAGCATAACTAAGGTTTTTTAATATTCTGGTCATGCAGGTCAGTTAAGCGGAAATATATCTAGGAGAATGAGCCAATGGTAGACAAAAGTTTGATAGAAAGCGCGCTTGATGAAATTCGTCCAGCGCTTCAGGCGGATGGCGGTAACGTGGAATTCGTTGATTTCAATGATGAAGGAGTTGTCCTGGTGCGGCTTCAGGGGGCCTGTTCGGGTTGTCCGTCGGCTTCGATGACGCTTAAAATGGGGATCGAGAAAACATTGAAGGAGAAAGTCCCTGGTGTAACTTCAGTCGAAGCGATAATGTAGAGGCGTTATGATAACTAAAGAGCAAGTGTCAGAAGCATTATCCAAGGTTACATATCCCGGATTCAACAAAGACATAATTTCGACCGGGGCCGTTCTCGATATTGACATTAAAGATGGCTCGATAACCGTGTCGGTAAGGCCTATTTCCGCCGATAACGCCACGATCAGCAGTCTTGCCGCCGAGATAAAGGCGGCTGTGGCTGGCATTGCCGGCGGGGGGGAAGTGACCGTGGCCATGGGTGGTCAGGCCGGAGACGAGGGCGGTCATTCTCATGCTCCTGCCGAGCAGGGCACGCCTTTTGTCAGGAACAAGCTTCCGGGAGTAAAGCATATTGTGCCAGTCTCATCCGGGAAGGGAGGAGTCGGCAAATCAACAACAGCCGTAAACCTCGCTTTTTCTCTATCCCAGCTGGGGTACAAGACAGGCATTCTCGATCTGGATATTTTCGGGCCGTCGATTCATAAAATGCTGGGCGCGACGGAGAAACTTGAAATTGTTGACAACATGATAGTCCCCGCATCTCGTCACGGTCTAAAAGTAATATCGGTCGGCATGGCGGTGGAAGACGCCGAAGCGATGATTCTGCGTGGGCCTATGGTGATGAAACTGATAGACCAGCTTATCAACCAGGTAACCTGGGGCGAGCTGGACTATCTTATCGTGGATCTTCCTCCCGGCACGGGGGACGTTCCTTTATCGCTTACTCAGCAGGTCGCCGTTACCGGGGTCGTGGTCGTGACCACTCCCCAGGATGTGGCTCTGATGGACGTGCGCCGCTCTGTGTCGATGTTTCAGAAGACGGGAACCCATATTCTGGGCCTCGTGGAGAATATGAGTTATTACGTCTGCGAAAAATGCGGCGATATAGCCCACGTTTTTGGCAAAGATGGGGGCAAGGCGGAGTCTGAAAAGCTCGGAGTTCCTCTTTTAGGCTCCATTCCACTTACAAAATCGATCTGTGAAGAAGCCGATAAAGGCTCTCCAGTGGTGGATCGCGAAAAAAGCCCGGAGCTTTTTGAGATGTTCGAAAAACTGGCCAGAGAAGTTATCGAACGTGTGGACACAGCTCCAGAGCCTGCGGGCCCGGTCGAGGCGGCCAGCGGGATAGGGCAGGGGCAGGGCGGAGGTTGTGGTTTGTAGCCCCTGGCGGGTTTGCAAGCTTCTCCGGTAAATTTTCTATTGCGCCACCCGCGCCACCCGGGCCACCCGGCGCCACCGGCGGCGCCGCCGCAGTAGAAAAACTCGTGGACTGAACCGCCGTTTTCCTTATAATAAGGTTCGTTTTGACCACCCTCTCGCATTTATCTTGAGTGCCCTGGTGGTGGAACTGGTAGACACGCTGTCTTGAGGGGGCAGTGGGGCGACCCGTTCCGGTTCGATTCCGGACCAGGGCACCAATTTTGTTTTAACCGGTCTATGATATACACGTAAGATTCACTTGTACCCTTCTC
>DRJW01000328.1 GCA_011052055.1 Nitrospirota bacterium | reverse complement strand
GCCGGTCGCTCAGAGGTGGCCCCCATTTGTTAGACAGCTTTGCGGCATATTTAAGGTGGATATCCATGGTTAAATTCATGCCGCCAGATTCTTCCTCCCGTAGCCATTATACACTTCATCAGGCGTAGCGCCATCGAACGTCGAGTGTGGTCGACGCACATATTTCGGGGACACCATACTTAATTACTATGCCTTTCCCATGGCGAAATTCCCCTACTTCCATGAGTCCCGAAGGAACATAAGTCCCGGAGGGACAACAGATAATAGCCTGGGGCGTAAGCCCCAGGAGGAATAATGTGCGCCAGTAATCAGCCCTGTAAGGGCGAAAGAGAGTTTTCTATCGCCCTTACAGGGCTTGACACCATATTTATTCGCAAACCCCGGACTTACGTCCGGGGCTAGATTCTACGGCCCCGATGGGGCTGAAAGTCAATGTGAATTCCAGAATTTGCCCGGCAATATCCTCCAAAAATTCCGGGGACACCATACTTGATTGACTCTGCTTTCCCCTTTATGATTGACTGCGTGATTGGTTGCGCTACAATGTAGCTACAATGTTGAGAGAAGCAAAATGAATGATTCTGTTGTCCGGTCACGCATCGATCCCAAAACAAAAAACGAGGCCAACCAGATTTTTAAAAGGCTTGGGCTTTCTATGTCCGATGCCATCCGGCTTTTTCTCCACCAGGCGGTTGAGCGTGGTGGGTTGCCTTTCGCTGTGCGACTACCAAACAAAGAGACAAAAGCCGCCATCGACGAGCTAGAAAACGAAAAAGGGGAGATGGTCTCCATCAATCAGCTAAAAAGTGAGTGGGATGATGAATGCGCCAAATAACGCGCTCTTCCCGGTTCAAGTCTGATCTCAAGAAAATAGCCCGGTCGGGAAAATTCAACGCCGATGAGTTGTTTACGATTATGGAGCTACTTTGTCAGGATGCGCCGCTGAATAAAAAGTACCGCAATCATCAATTGACAGGGGAGTGGAACGGGTGTCGGGAGCTTCACTTAAAGTCAGATTGTCTGCTGATCTACAGGCTTACGTCAGGCTGTCTTGAGCTTGTGCGGATCGGCTCTCACGCCGAATTTTTGAATAATAAAGATAGCAGGTTGAAAGCCATATATACAAATGATCCATAGTCTGTTCGATGACGCTCCAGAGCAATCCGATGAAACCTCTGAACAGGGCGCAGATGAGAAAAAGGGATTTTTCCGCAGGCTGGTCACGGGTCTGTCAAAAACACGTAAAAATCTGAACGAAGGGTTCGACCGGCTGATCGGCTCCCACACCAAGCTTGACGAGGAGTTCATGGAAGAGCTCGAAGAGCTTTTGTTCTCCGCCGATGTCGGAGTCGATATCACGATGAGAATCGTCTCCGACTTGAGGGCCGACGTAAAAAAGAATCTTCTTAAAAATACCTCGGAAGTCATCGGCTTTATCAAAAAAGAGTTAATAGAGATTCTAAACCGCGATATAGAGACCGAAAAGCCTGCATCCACCGATAATAAACCGTTCGTCATTCTTGTGATAGGAGTAAACGGCTCCGGCAAGACAACAACGGTAGGCAAGCTCGCCGCGAAACTCACCGCCAAAGGGCATTCGGTGTTATTAGCCGCTGGCGATACGTTCCGCGCCGCGGCCATAGATCAGCTTGAGGAAT
>DRJW01000327.1 GCA_011052055.1 Nitrospirota bacterium | reverse complement strand
TTTCCACTGCGGGCAGATTTTCAAAAAACAGCTCGGCTTCTTCGATTGTCATATCCAGAACATCGGCGATAGATTTACCTTTATACTCGATCTCCAGCGTCTCCCGATTGAACCGAAGACCGCCGCACACGTCGCAATGGACATACACGTCGGGGAGAAAATGCATCTCTATTTTTATGATTCCGCCGCCCTGGCACGCCTCGCACCTGCCCCCTTTTACGTTAAACGAGAACCGGCCCGGCCTGTATCCCCGTTTGCGCGATTCGGGAAGCTTCGCGAAAAAATCACGGATGATGTTGAACGCTCCGGTGTATGTCGCCGGGTTGGAGCGGGGCGTCCTGCCGATCGGGCTCTGGTCTATATCTATAACTTTATCGATATGCTCAAACCCGCTGATCGATTTGTGGGCGCCCGGAAGGTCGCGGCTTTTCCAGAAATGGGCGGCAAGCGCCCTGTAGAGAATATCGAATAGAAGCGTGCTCTTGCCGGAGCCTGACACCCCCGTAACGCAGGTGAAGACTCCAAGCGGAATGTTCACGTCTATCTTTTTCAGGTTGTGCTCTGTGGCGCCTTTGATCGTGATCTGGGCGCCGTTCCCCTTTCTCCTGATAGCCGGGATTTCTATTTTCCTCAAGCCTGCCAGGTATAGACCGGTGAGCGATTTCTTGTTTTTCCTGATCATCGAAGGGGAGCCGGAGGCGACCACCAATCCGCCATGGACGCCCGCTCCCGGCCCCATGTCTATCACATGATCCGCTTTTTCTATCATCTCTTTATCGTGCTCCACCACTATGACAGTGTTGCCGAGATTTTTTAGCCGCATCAGCGTTTCTATGAGCCGTTTGTTGTCGCGGTGATGAAGCCCGATGGAAGGCTCGTCGAGGATATAAAGCACGCCGACGAGCGACGAGCCGATCTGTGTCGCCAGCCGTATCCTCTGCCCTTCGCCGCCGGAAAGAGAAGCCGACGCCCTGTCGAGGGTGAGGTAATCGAGCCCTACATCTTTTAGAAACCCCAGCCTTTCTGTTATTTCCTTTATCACCCTGCGCCCCACGAATTTTTGACGCTCGTCGAGTTTTAATCCGCCAAGATAACCGTAAGCGTCTCCCACCGATAGCGCGCTTACCTCCATGATCGAGCTATCGCCGATAGTCACCGCAAGAGCCTCTTTGCGAAGTCTTTGGCCGCCGCACTCCTGGCACGGCTCGCGGCGCATATAGTCTTCGATCTCGTCGCGGATGTTTTCAGAGTCGGTTTCTGCGTAGCGCCGCGTAAGGTTAGGGATCACACCCTCGTAGGCTCCCTTGAAATAGTGTCTGCGGTTTTCTTTTTCGTAGAAAAATTTCACTTCCTCATCACCGGAGCCGTAAAGGATAATTTTCTGGATTTTTTTCGGAAGCTTGCCAAACGGCGTGGACATGGGGAATTTGTAATGGGCCGCCACTGATTCTAGCATCTGGGAATAATAGACCGCCGTCTTACGGCTCCAGGGCGCGACCGCCCCGTTACGAAGGTTTTTGGACTGGTCGGGGACAATAAGATCGGGGCTTATGATCCGTTTTACTCCTAATCCGGTACAGGCCTGGCAGGCGCCGTTCGGATTGTTGAACGAGAACATGCGCGGCGTAAGCTCCGGGTAGGATATGTCGCAATGGGCGCAGGCGAACCTTTCCGAGAATAAAAGCTCCTCTTTGGAGTCTATGTTCACAAGCGCCAACCCGTCGCTCATCGAAAGCGCCAGCTCCAGCGAGTCGGCGATCCGCTTTAAAAGACCCTCCTTCATCACGAGCCGGTCTATCACAAGCTCGATGGTATGCTTCTTTTTCTTGTCGAGCTTTATCTCATCGCCAAGGTCGCGCGCTTCGCCATCCACCCGGACACGGACAAATCCTTTGAGCCGGAACTGCTCCAGTTCACGGCGGTACTCCCCTTTCCTGTCGCGCACCACCGGAGAGAGAATCTGTATCTTCGATCCATCGGCGATGGCTGATATCCTGTCGACCATCTGGGAGACTGTCTGGCTCGATATTTTCCGTCCACATTTATAGCAGGAAACAACGCCGATCCGGGCGAAAAGAAGGCGCAGGTAGTCGTATATCTCGGTTACGGTGCCGACGGTGGAGCGCGGATTTTTGCTGGTCGATTTCTGCTCGATAGAGATGGCCGGGGAAAGCCCTTCGATATACTCCACCTCCGGCTTTTCCATCTGCTCTAAAAACTGGCGGGCGTACGCAGACAGCGACTCGACGTACCTGCGTTGTCCTTCGGCGTAGATCGTGTCGAAAGCAAGCGACGACTTGCCGGAGCCGGAGACCCCTGTGATGACGATCAATTTGTCACGGGGGATGGTTAAGTCTATGTTCTTAAGGTTATGCTCCGAAGC
>DRJW01000326.1 GCA_011052055.1 Nitrospirota bacterium | reverse complement strand
TATGTCTTTTATCAGAGTGAATTCTGCCGGGAGTCAGCCGACAAGTATCTTGGGGCAGTCGATTGTCCATGGGAGATCGCGTATAACTATGTAGATACCGGCGTGTTTACCCCCCCTGAAAAGAACCAATCGTTTGGCGAGTGGCGGTTACTTTGCGCCGGCAACAATTTGCGCCGCTATAGAGTTACGTCTGCGCTGGATACAGTCGCAGAATTAAAAAAACGAGGCTGTAAAGTTCATATCACTATTGCCGGTGGTTTATTATGGCCCGGCTCCGACGATCCGTATAAAGATATTATGGAATATATGAAGCTTCTGGGTATCGAGCGGGAAGCAAAAATACAGCTCACTTACACGCGAGAGGAAGCGTCAGATATTTATTCCAACGCTCATCTGCTTCTTCACACAAAATATAACGACCCATGTCCCAACGTTGTAATAGAGGCGATGTCCTGCGGCCTTCCTGTTGTAGGGTCCAATAGCGGAGGCATGCCGGAGCTTGTAGCTCCGGGCGCTGGTATTTTAGTGGATGTTCCCATGGATTGGGAAAAAGATCATGCTCCAGAAGTCACCCAGTTAGCGGATGCTGTAGAAAAGATAATGAATCAACGAGACCGATATAGCCAGAATGCAAGGGAGCTTGCAATCAGAAGATTTGACAAAGCAATATGGCTTAATCAGCACAAACGTGTATTTGAAGATATTTTAAACGTCGATTAACAGGCATAACCTGACGAATGAAAAAGATACACTACTCCGGGCGAGCATTACGCGTATGCGTGGTAGGAAGCGATGACCATGGATGGGCGCTGGACACGGAAGCGCGGTTAGCGAAAGAAAATTTAAGCAAGATATGCGAAGTAGTGGAGTATGAATCGGAAGCTGACGTTATTCACTCCGTTTGGCCGGATAACACAGCCATGAGATGGGATGAAAAGGCTGACGAGAATCTTCCCGCCATCGTGCTCTCCTTTTCAAACGCTCCATCCCGGATGCTGGAGCTTCCTAAAATGTATCCCCTTATGCAAAAGTCGGTAGCGCTTATCGCCCAGGGAAACCAGGCGTTAAACGAGCTTCGTTCAATAGGGTTTGATGATAAAAGCTTTTTGGCTCCATATCCTTATGACTCTAAAGGTTATGAAATAAAGGATAACGATGATCTTAAATTATCAGAAATACGATCGGAGCTTAATATTCCAGCAGGAGCCTATGTGATCGGCAATTTTTTTAGAGACTCGCTTGGCGCCGACACCAGACATACGAAACCACAAAAAGGAGCTGATATTTTTCTGGCGATTATCAAAGAAGCGTCGTCACTAATCAAAGATCGTGAAATAATTGTGCTCTTAGCTGGCCCCAGAAGACATTGGCTTCGAAGAGAGTTGAAAGCCGCAGGTGTTCCATTTCGTTTTTACGGTAAATTAATTGAAGGCGATGACTATCCAGTAAATATACTTCCAAGCAAGACACTCAAGCTTCTTTACCGTCTTTGTGATCTGCAGGTGGCGCCAAGCAGGTGGGAGGGCGCTCCAAGGGCTTTGATGGAATGTTCGCTTACCGGCGTTCCGATAATCAGCACACGGGTCGGCATAGCGGAAGATGTTTTGCCGAAACAACTATTATTCGACGATGTGTCATCCGGCTCCCGGCTTATTGTTAAAGACGCTCAGCAAGGATTTGCCAGATCCAGATTAACAGAGTCAAAAGATAAGCTAGAGCATTTTTCATCGGAGAGAATATGCGTAGCCGCTTTGCGCAGAATCTATACTCGTGTCGCCGGGAAATTGGGAAATAATCCTGATGATAATCGCCCAGAGCGCCATGTTGTCTTGTATCCCGAAAACAGACGTATTTCCGTTACCGGCGCAACCAGGAGAATATTCCGGTTTGCGCGGCGCATGCTTTATCGTCCTTTTAAAAATAAACAAAGTAATCAAATGGTAGTTACTTTATGGAACAACTTTCAACCACCCCCTTATGGAGGAGCGAATCAATTTTTCCTGGCTCTGGAGAAGTGGCTCGGAAGACGTGGTGTGATTACTTTGAGGAATGACTGGAAAAGAAAAAGTGACGCTCACATATTCAACTCCATCTGGTTCGATTACAATTTAATGGATGAGTTGAAGCGCCAATTTCCCGAAAGCGTATTCGCTCATAGAATTGACGGCCCCATTTCCCGTTATAGAGATACTGAACCTGAGCTAAATGACGACATAGTATTTGCGGTCAACAAATATATGGATGTCACTTTATTCCAGTCATTATATAGTATGCGGGGATGCCTGGATATTGGTTACAAACCTGCGCGCCCCAACATTATTAGAAATTCAGTCGATGCTGACACTTTTAATATGGAGGGGAAATCGCCTTTTTCACATAACAGAAAATTGAGATTGATTACCACTGCCTGGTCGGCGAACGTGAAGAAGGGTAGAGATATTTATGTATGGCTTGACAAAAATCTGGATTTTTCAAATATCGAGTATACATTTGTTGGAAATTGCGATGCGGAATTCAAGAATATAAATAAATTGCCTCCCGTGCCATCGGAGGAAGTAGCGCAACATTTAAAATACGCAGACATCTATATCTTCGCCAGCGTTTTGGAATCTGCTTCAAACGCCGTGCTTGAGGCGCTGGCTTGCGGATTGCCCGTTATATATGTGGACAGTGGCGGCACACGCGAAATCGTTGGGATGGGCGGTCTTGGCTGGGCTGATCAAACACAGATTCCTGAAATGATTGAACTGATAAGAAACAAATACTATTCATTCCAGCAATGTATAGCATTTCCCACGATGGATGATATCGTCGATAAGTATATGGAGGCCATTGAATACGGCAAGCAAATTGTTTTAGGGAACCTCTAAAAAGCGCTTTCGTGGCGAAATCGAGCGAAAAGTCGTCAGGCGAGGCGACGAGACAAAATAGCCACAAGCGTAGTAGTAACTACATTGTAGCGGAAATGGATTTTTAGAGGTTCCCTTAAGATTGATTGCCGTATAAATTGGATATGAACAACCGTTCGGAGCCTCCTGTTACTGTATTGATGCCTGTCTATAACGCTGGCGAATATCTTAGGGCGAGCATTGAAGGCATACTTGGCCAAGCGTATGACAATTTCGAATATTTAATTATCAATGACGGCTCAACAGATGATTCGGGAGATATAGTTAATTCATATAACGATCCCAGAATCAGATTCATTGAGAATGAATCCAATCTTGGCATGATAGCTACTTTGAACAAGGGGCTTGAAATCTCATCCCACGACCTGATAGCGCGGCAGGACGCGGATGATATTAGCCATCCAGAGAGGTTAGGGCGGCAGGTAGCTTTCATGTCCTCCAATGAAAATGTCGCCTTACTGGGATCGCTCGCCAAAGAAATGGATGAAAACGGTCGACCGATCTATGAGGCGCGTTTTGCCAAACCGTCGGGTTCAACGGGGGTTAAGTGGTATTTTCTTTTTGACAACCCCTTTGTCCATACATCGGTGATGTATAGAAAACATATCATCCTTAACGAGTATGGAGGATATAAACTATCCGACTGGTGTGGTGACTATGATTTGTGGTCCAGAGTCGCGGAAAAATACGCGGTAGCGGTGTTGCCGGAATATTTAATAAAGTACCGGGTTCATACAAGTTCGCTCATCGGATCACTGGATTTCAATTCAAAAAAGAAAGAAATATCTAAAACCGAAAACATTACCATTATCAAACGAAATCTGGACGCGCTTTTTGGAAAAGACATATTTTCTGAAAGCGACGCCAAAGCTCTCCGGTTGTTTGTAGAAGGTGTGGATGAGACTAATTGCGCCGAATTCATGGGCGTTTTTGATACGGTTTTGTCCAGATATAAAAACGTATATCCCGAAAGCCTTGAATCCGCCAGTTTTAGAAAAACCATCGCATCTCAGCAATCTATGGTCGCATATAGGACGCTAACGAAAGACCGTTTAGGAGCCTTGCGATTGTTCGCCAGGGCTATAACCTTAAACCCAGGTATTATCTTCAGCCTTCCCATAGTCCGCATCACGATTCTTATGCTATTCGGCGATTGCGGACGGGCGCTATTCCAACGACTAAAGCGCTTTACCCTCCGGTAATATTCCTCAACCGGCTTCTATGAAGCTTGCCTTTACAATCTCAACTCTTTCGCAGGGTGGCGCGGAGCGCGTAATAACCAACATGGCCAACCATTGGGCGGGGAAGGGCCATGAGGTTACAATTCTCACCTTGAGCGTATCTTCAATTAATTCCTTTTTCAAGTTGGACTCCAGCATAAAAGTAGTTGGCCTTGCGGCCGGGCGGTCATCAAAAAATCCATTTGAGGCCGTCATCAATAATGCCAGAAGAATATTCGCGATCAGAAAAACATTGAAAACGCTTGCTCCAGATATATTGATATCATTTATGACTGAAACCAACATATTGAGTATTATTTCGACGGTCGGCCTCTCTTTTCCAGTTATTGTTTCTGAAAGAGCGAATCCAAAGGTGTATCCAAACAGCATTATATGGAAGCTACTGCGGAGCGTTGTTTATCCAATCGCCGACAAGATAATATTGCAAAGTGAAGCTTCAAAGGATAATTTCTCCGGTATTATAAAAAAGAAATGCGCGGTTATACCTAATCCTGTCAGCTACGTTAAAGATAGTAAGCAAGACTTTAAAGTTACGATTAAACAAAAAAAAACCATCGTCAGCCTGGGAAGGCTGGTGGAAGAGAAGGGTTATGACCTGTTGCTTAACGCTTTTTCCAGGATACGGGCTCATCATAATGACTGGAGCCTTGTCATTTACGGCGATGGGCCCTTGCGGGGTCAGCTAGAAGGGGCCATGGACGAACTGAAGCTATCGGATGCAGTTCAATTTCCGGGAATAACAAATGATCCTACTGAAGCGTTGTTAAAAGCTGATTTATTTGTTTTGTCATCAACAACTGAAGGTTTTCCTAACGCGCTGTGCGAAGCGATGGCATGTGGGCTTCCGGTAATAAGTTTTGATTGCTTATACTGGCCTGCTGAAATTATTGATAATGGCAAAAACGGGATACTTGTCCCAACAGGCGACGTCAACAAGCTGGCCGAAGCTATGGAGGCGCTCATTAACGACAATGACCATCGCGAAACTCTTGCCAAAGAAGCGAGGAAAATAACAGAGAGGTTAGGCGCAGATAAGATCATGGAAGCGTGGAGTAAGCTGATCGATAAACTTGTATGATGGGGCCTCTAATAATCCATTTCTGCTACAATCGGCTACAAAGCCGCCATGCTTTGTTGGCGAGTCAAAATCGTCCTCAGCGCAGTTATTACTACGCTTGCGGATATTTTATCTCGCCGCCTTGCCTGACGACTTTTCGCTCGTTTTCGCTGTGAAAGCAATTATTAGAGGACCCCATGAGTAAAATTAAAATAACTCATCTAATAACCGGGCTGGATACGGGCGGAGCCGAGACGATGCTTGCCAAGCTGGTTTTGAATATGGATAAGTCACGGTTTGAGAATGTTGTGATGTCTATGGCTACCGCCGAAACTATGCTTGGAGGATTAATCAAAGACGCGGGGATCCCTGTCATATCTTTGGGAATAAGGCCTCTTCGCAAAGCTCCTTTTGGTTTTATAAAATTATTATTAACCATACTCAAGGAAAAGCCAGACATCATCCAGACATGGCTATATCACGCTGATTTTACTGGTTTGTTAGTTTCCAAAATGACCAGACGCGCTCCAGTATTATGGAACATACGAGGCGCCGATCTGGATCCTGCAGATCACCCACGATCACTATTTTGGTTGATCCATATACTTGCAAAACTATCACGGTTACCAAAATCCGTAATTGTCAATTCCGAGTATGGAAAAAGATTTCATGAGAGCCTGGGATATAATCCGGCGTCCTGGCAGGTGATTCCAAACGGCTTTGATACCGATGCTTTCAAACCGTCAGAATCGGCGCGAATCAAACTGCGCGCTGATTTAAACATAGGCGCTGATAAAAACATTATCGGCCTTGTCGCGCGTTACCATCCGATGAAAGATCATTCTACTTTCCTTTCGGCGGCCTCTCAATTGCTCAAAAAAAGAAAAGACGCGCATTTCGTTCTGGCGGGCGCGGGCGTTGACAATAACAATGCCGATATCGCCAGACAAATCAGCCATGAGGGTATGGCCACATCAATAAATCTTCTTGGGGAGCGGGATGATATTCCTGACATTACCGCAGGATTTGATTTGGCCACATGCTCCTCATACAGCGAAGGTTTTCCCAACGTAGTAGGCGAGGCGATGGCTTGCGAAATTCCATGTGTAGTTACAGATACGGGTGATATGCGAAAGATGCTCGGACCTTGCGGGGTAGTCGTAAACACTCGCGACTCATCGGCGATGGCCAATGCGTGGGACAGCTTACTATCCATGGAGCATGATAAGTTAAAGGAAATGGGCGCGGCGGCAAGACAGCGAATTATGAATCTATACTCAATCGGCGCGATTATCTCTAGATATGAAAAACTTTATGAAGATGTCATTTCTGAATTGTATTGAGTAGATTGTAATATTCATGAAGCCCATAATATTCTGGACCTCGCTGATTATTATATTAATCGTATGCGCCGAAATTGGATCATGGGCGTTCTTCGGGTTTTACGGCAAACAAAGACTTATATATCACGAAAGAGTAGATAACAAAGCTTTCATCAATGACGTTCTGAACGCTTCGCCTGAGAGTTATGAAAAACTTGCCAACGAAACAATAATATCGTGGTCGAATAGCTTTCAATCCGCCAATTCTATTGAAAATAAAAATGTGTACGGCGTCAGCAGACCGACGCCGTATTCGTCCGATAACATATTAATATCCACTTACGGCGATTCTTTTACATACTGTCAGGATGTAAAAGATAGTGAGACATGGCAATATTATCTCTCGCAAAATACAGATTCCAAAGCGCTGAATTATGGCGTCAAGGGGTATGGCACAGGTCAGGCCTTGCTAAAATTGATGGAGCGCCTGAAGGCTGGCCATAAAACACGAATAGTCATACTTGGAATTCTTAGCGAAAACATCGCCCGGGTAGTTAACCTGAATAATAAATATTATTGGTCCACTGGAAGCTATCGTAATTTCAAGCCGGCGCTTGTTAAAGATGGCGCTTCTTATAAATGGGTCGGTGACTATATCAAGCGGCTTTCATATAAAGAGGGGAGGCTCGAAGCGATTAATGCGGTTGAGCAGTATGATTTCTGGTATTCACAGAATAAGTACAGACCCAAGATTGGCTTTCCTTATCTGATCAGCGCCGTTGATACAATCAGATATTTTCTTTTTTATGTAAAAAGGTGGCCCGATCTATGGCAGGACAAGAATGCTGTCGACATCATGCGGCATATTCTTGACAACTTTTACAAGCTCTCTAAAAAACATAAATTCATACCTGTCATATTATTCATACCGCATGGTTACGACCTGAAACGAAAGGAAAAGGGGCTGGAGACTTCTTACGCCAGATTCAAGAATGAGATAAAAAAGGAAAATGGAGGCAAATTCGATCTGGTGATCGACGCCTCGCAAGGTGATTACGATTCATCAAAATTCCATTTGAAGCCATATGTCGGCCACGCTTCGGCATTTGGAAACAGATGGATTGCTAAAGCGGTATATTCAGAATTGGAAGATAAATTAAAATCTGATGAACCATAAAAGCGGCGCCCGGCCTGTCATTTTTGGCGAAGTATTATTTGATATATTTCCTGATAAAAATGAAGTCCTGGGCGGCGCTCCTTTTAATGTAGCGTGGAACCTGAAAGGGTTTGGGCTTGATCCTTTTTTTATAAGCCGTGTCGGCGCCGACAAACGCGGTGAGCGCGTTTTACAGTCAATGCGAAAATTCGGAATGAATACGGCGGGCGTTCAGATAGACAATCACAGGCCAACTGGAGTAGTCGAAATCAAGATGGAGGGGTCTTCGCATACTTTCGATATTCTCCCCGACCAGGCATACGACAATATCGAGCCCCGGAGCGTGATAGACGCTCTTGGAGACGCAGACTCATCGCTACTTTATCATGGAACTCTTTCTATCCGTTCCGCCGTATCCAGTAATACGCTCGACACCTTGTTAGACATAATGAAGCCTCATGTTTTTGTCGATGTAAACCTCCGCGCTCCCTGGTGCGATGGAGCCTCCGCCAAAAAGGCCCTTGCGAAAGCCATGTGGGCGAAGCTTAACAACGAAGAGCTGGGGCAAACGCTGGGCAGTTGCGCCATAAAGGATCAGGATATCGAGATGATGAGCGAATATTTAAGAGCAGAGGCCGAGCTTGATATTCTTGTTGTGACGCTGGGAGAGAAGGGAGCGCTATTGGTGACGCCAGATAGTATTATCAGGAGTGATCCAGCGCCGGTAAGCAAAATAGTGGACACGGTGGGGGCGGGTGACGCATTTAGCTCCGTTGTGACGCTTGGGCTTGTTTATGACTGGCCGCTTGAGGTTATCATGGACAGGGCCATAGCTTTCGCTGTTGATGTTTGCCAAATTCGTGGCGCCACCACCTCCGATATCGATTTTTACCAGAGACATATTAAAAAATGGGAGGCAGTCTGAATGCCTTCTAACGCAAAACTTTATATCGTTATGATAAGCCTCCATGGACTTATACGCACAGACGATCTTGAGCTAGGCCGGGACCCTGACACCGGAGGGCAGACCAGGTATGTTGTTGAGCTTTCCAGGCGCCTTATACAACATCCCGATATTGAGAAAGTAGACTTGCTGACCCGTCAGATATTCGATCCGGGGGTAAGCGATGATTACGCCGAGCCGAAAGAGGAAATCGTAAAGGGCGTGAATATAGTCAGAATCAAATGCGGACCCCGCAGATATTTGCGTAAAGAAGTTTTATGGCCCTACCTCGATAATTTCACAGACAACGTTTTGAAATACCTCCGAAGAGTGGGAAGGGAGCCCAACATGATACACGCCCACTACGCCGACGCCGGGTATGTCGGGGCGCGTCTTGCAGGCTTGCTTGAAATACCCTATACATACACCGGGCACTCGCTTGGCAGGGTCAAACGCCAAAGGCTCCTGGATCAGGGTATGCAAATAGCCACGATGGAAAACAGGTTGCATATCGGGCGGCGAATCGACGCTGAAGAGATGGCGCTAGACAACGCTTCTCTGGTGATAGCGAGCACTCATCAGGAAGTGGAGGAGCAGTATGCGATTTATGACAATTACCAGCCGAAGCGCATGATCGTTATCCCGCCCGGAGTCGATCTTAGCCGTTTCGGGCCGCCGCCACGGTTCTGGCCGGAATATCCTGCGGTAGGTTATAAAATCGATTCTTTTCTGACCAATCCGAAAAAACCGATGATCCTGGCGATATCACGCCCGGACATCCGGAAAAACATATCAACACTGATACACGCCTTTGGCGCAAACCGTGAGCTTCGCGAAAAGGCCAACCTGGTTTTGATCGCTGGCTCCAGGAGAGATATCCGCTCTCTGGAAAAAGGGACAAAAGAGTTTTTTACGCAAATGCTTACCCTAATAGATTATTACGATCTGTACGGGTCGGTGGCTTATCCAAAAAAACACGATCCTGATGACGTGCCGGCGCTTTACCGTATTGCCGCCAAAAGCGGCGGTGTTTTTGTGAACCCGGCCCTGACAGAGCCTTTCGGCCTTACTCTGCTCGAAGCGGCGGCGAGCGGGCTACCCATAGTCGCGACTAAAGACGGAGGCCCGCGCGATATTGTCGCTTTATTAAAGAACGGAATATTAATCGATCCTCTGGATGATAAAAAAATGGGTGACGCGCTTGTTTCGGTCATAAGCGACAAAACTCGCTGGCGAAAGTGGTCAAGGAGCGGGATCGTAAGAACCAGCAAACATTATTCATGGACCGGATATGTGAATAAATATTTACGGGCGGCCAAAAAAATAATCACCAGATACGGAAGACGCCGGATGGGGCCGACCATTAAAAGCCGGATGATAACCAACGACCGGATGCTTATTTGCGATATCGACAACACGCTTATCGGCGACGAGAAAGCATTGGATTGTCTGCTGAGCAAGCTTCGTAAAGCAGGAGAGCATGTCGGGTTTGGCGTGGCCACAGGGCGGAGCCTTGCGCTTGCCCGTAAAGTTTTAAGGCAGTGGAAAGTACCGGCGCCAAATGTTTTGATTACTTCTGTGGGAAGCAAAATACATTATGGACATAATCTGGTAGAGGATGTCGGATACACTCATCATATAAGCCACCGGTGGCGGCCAGAGGCTATAAAAGAAATAATGCTTGATCTGACCGGATTGAAGTTCCAGCCAAAACATGGACAGGACACGCATAAGATAAGTTTTTTCGTAGACCCTGGCAGAGCGCCAAGACCGAGGGAGATCGGAAGACTCCTTAGAAGAGCCAACCTGTCGGCCAACCTGATATATTCCCATTCAGCGTATCTTGATGTGCTTCCCATCAGAGCCTCTAAAGGATCGGCTCTAAGATATTTCGCCGGTAAATGGGGAATCCCCATAGAGCGTTTTCTTGTTGCCGGCGACTCAGGTAACGACGAGGAAATGTTAAGCGGCAACACACTTGGAGTGGTTGTGGGCAACTACAGCCATGAGCTAAACAAGCTCAAAGGCCAGCCAAATATTTACTTTGCCAAAGGAGATCACGCATGGGGTATTATCGAAGCCCTGGAGCGCTATAACTTTCTGGGGGAAATACGGACTAACCTCTGACAAAAGTCGTCGTTTATGGATAAAGAAATATTAAAATATTTTAAGCGATACCCGAATCAAGTGAAATTATTGCTTGAGCGCTATATCGGTATAGACAAGCCGTTATTGCTCCAGTCAGAGCTTTGGGATCAGTTCGAGCGTTTCTGCGCGGATAACGATTTACAGCATATGCTCGATTCACCTCTTGCGACACTGATCAGAAGCGCCCAGGAAGCGGCCATTGACCAGGATGGGATATTCATGGCAATCCGTCCCTGGGTGGCGCGATGGGAATATTTTCGCTTCACCCCCGACGAGCTTAAAGTTGAAGAAGTGGATGTGGCGAAGTACCTTGAGCGAAAAGAGAAAATTGTAAACGGTCACGAGGAGTCTTTTACTCTTGAAATCGACCTTGGCCCTTTCGGGAGAGGTTTCCCGTACCTCAGGGAATCGCGCTCTATCGGCAGGGGAGTGGAGTTTCTCAACCGGAAACTAAGCTCTGAATTGTTCATGGAGCTTGGCAAGGGAGACCGTCGTCTTCTCGATTTTATGAGTGTGCACCAATACAATGGCGTGCAATTACTGCTAAACGGCAAAATAAAGGAAGTGGCCGAGCTTCGCCGCGCATTACGGATCGCTGATGAATACCTTGAAACCCAGCCGGTACACACCAAATGGAAAAAGGTGGGAAAAAAAATGCGGGCTTTGGGGTTCGAGCAGGGGTGGGGGAAAACAGTGGATATAATGCGCTACACGCTAAGACTCGTCTCGGATATTCTTGAGGCCCCCGATCCGGCCAATCTTGAGCGATTTCTGGGAAGCATTCCGATGATTTTTAATATCGCCATTTTCTCACCTCACGGATATTTCGGTCAGGAAAACGTTCTGGGAAAGCCGGATACAGGCGGGCAGGTGGTCTACATACTCGATCAGGTCAGAGCGCTGGAAAAGGAGATGCGGCGGCGCCTTGCGGAGCAGGGGCTGGATTTGGAGCCTCAGATAGTTGTGGTCACCAGGCTGATACCAGAAGCTGGCGACACAAAATGCGATCAGCGTATTGAGCGTATCGACGGAACAGAGAACGCCCGCATACTGCGCGTTCCATTCCGGTACGAATCGGGTGAAGTTGTTCCGCATTGGATTTCACGTTTCGAAGTATGGCCTTTTATCGAGCGATTCGCCCTTGATGTGGAGGGCGAGCTGACCGGCGAGCTTGGCGCCCGTCCCGATCTTCTTATAGGAAACTACTCCGACGGGAATCTTGTGGCCTCCATACTTTCCGGAAGGCTTCACGTTACGCAGTGCAATATAGCCCACGCTCTTGAAAAAACAAAATACCTCTACTCGGATCTTTACTGGAAAGATAACGAGGAAAAATATCATTTTTCATGCCAGTTCACGGCTGACCTTATCGCCATGAACACCGCCGATTTTATCATCACCAGCACATATCAGGAAATCGCCGGGAAAAAAGATAGCGTGGGACAATACGAAAGCTATGGAGCTTTCACCATGCCGGGGCTTTACCGTGTTGTTAACGGCATTAACATGTTCGATCCCAAATTCAACATTGTGTCGCCAGGCGCCAATCAGGAAATATTTTTTCCCTACAGCGAACATGCCAGGCGAATAGCAGAGCATTCCGATCAGATTCGTGAAATGGTTTTTGGAGAAGAAAACAATCCAGAGATGAGAGGCGTACTGAGCGATAGCGGTAAGCCTATTCTTTTTACGATGGCGCGCTTCGACCAGATCAAGAATGTAACCGGTTTTGTCGAATGGTATGGAAAGTCAAAACGACTGCGTGATCTTGCGAATGTCCTGGTGGTAGGCGGAAAAACGGACCCGAACATGTCTGACGACGATGAAGAGAGGGATCAGATCAACCGTCTCCATCATTTGATCGACGAGTTTAAGCTCGATGGCCATATAAAGTGGTTGGGTATTCATCTTGATAAACAGATGACCGGAGAGATATACAGGTTTGTCGCGGATCATCGGGGCGTTTTCGTCCAGCCTGCTCTGTTTGAGGCGTTCGGCCTTACGGTTATCGAAGCCATGACAACCGGCCTTCCCACCTTCGCTACATGCTATGGCGGCCCGCTTGAGATTATCGAGCATGGCGTATCAGGTTTTCATATAGACCCAAACCACGGGAACGGATCGGCGGAGCTTATAGCCGATTTTCTCGCCAAATGTCTCGTGGTTAAAGATCATTGGGAAACTATTTCCAATGGCGCTATAGAACGAGTAAAAAGCAGGTACACCTGGGATTTATACGCTGAGCGGATGATGACACTTTCAAGAGTATACGGGTTTTGGAAATTCGTGACGAACCTTGAGCGCGCTGAGACGAGGCGCTACCTTGAAATGCTTTACGGGCTTCAGTTCCGCAAGCTCGCCAAATCGATGTAGTCGATAACCTCTGCCATGGCAAATTACGGACGTTTATTTCATCTTTTCCCGATACTTATTCTTGCTGTAACCGGAGTATCCAGAATTTACAGCTTTGGTCTCTCTTTTGAAGGAATGGACAGGGATCATGTGAGGGAATACTACTTTCATATATCGGCGGGCCTCTTCTCCGGCTGGGTTTTTTATATAGGTGTCTCCTATTTTCTGAGCGATATCTCTAAGCGTAAGTTCCGGTCTCCAGAGTTGATAGCCATCGTTTATCCGCTTGTATTTCTCGTTCTTATTCATCAGACAAGAGATACTATAAACGACGGCCCGGGAGCGCTTGCGATGGCGGCTGGATATTTATTGACCTTGACCGCTATTCTTATTTATGAAAGGGCCAGACAGGGGAGGGACATTAAAGCGTAACATTAAGAACTTATCTTATACCATTGATTTTTATGGGCTTTTTACTGAACGCCACGGGCTTGTGTAGCGTTCGCTACTCGCTCTATAGCCAGACAATACGCCGCCTTTCGCATGGACAGACCATGCTCTTTTGCATAGTCTTCTACTTTTATATAAGCGTTATAAAGTTTTTTCTCCATCCTCTCCTCGACAAGCGCAAGATCCCAGTAAAAACCTTCCCTGTTTTGGGCCCACTCGAAATACGAGACAATAACCCCCCCGGAGTTGGCCAGTATATCTGGAATAATTTTCACGCCTTTTTTCTCCAGGATTTTTTCCGCATCCATCGATACCGGAGCGTTGGCCCCCTCAACAATCAATCTGGCGGAAAGTTTATCGACATTCTCTTTGCGGATCGAGTGGCCCAGGGAGCATGGCATAAAAATATCGGCTTTGCATGAAATTATGTCAACGCGGGATCGAGCGCCTTTAAAACCTGAGACTTTTCCGGTTTTCTTTTTGTGCCTTACAAGAGCGTTAATGTCGAGTCCTTTTCTGTTTTCGACACATCCGGACGAGTCGCTTACCGCCACGATTTTAAAACCTTTCCTGCCAAGCCAGATAGCGGCATGAATCCCGACATTGCCAAAACCTTGAATGGCGATTGAAGGGGTTTTTAGAATATCCATATCTTTTAAAGCGTAAACAAGCGCTTTGGCCACGCCGAACCCGGTCGCCTCTGTACGCCCCAGCGATCCGCCAAGCTCTACCGGTTTTCCTGTAACCACAGCTTTAGCGTCTTCCCGGTATTTGCGATATTCGTCATAAACCCAGGCCATTTCCCTGGGGCCTGTATTCACGTCGGGGGCGGGTATATCGACGTTGGGGCCGATGTCATTAAGGAGGCGGTATGTATATTTTCTTATGAGTCTTTCAAGCTCTGAATCTGTGAGGTCTTTCGGGTTTACGCAAATCCCGCCTTTGCCGCCGCCGAAAGGCACTTCCACCAGGGCCGTCTTCAGG
>DRJW01000325.1 GCA_011052055.1 Nitrospirota bacterium | reverse complement strand
GTCAACGAAGCATGGCGCCTTTTACAGCCGATTGTAGCAGAAATGGATTATTAGAGGCTCCCTGTAAGCAGTATGCGCTAAAAGCTTGCGGTAACTAAAAAGGAAGCATGCGATGCGCCTTAAATTAAGGTGGCCTAATCGAAATCCAGAAGATAAATTATACTTAATATAGAAATTTTCTGTAGAAAGCAGGATAATCATAAATACAGGACATTATATCACCTTTATAAATTATTTTAAATAGCTGTAAATAAAGGGATACAATAATTGTGACTTAATATATGTCCTGTAAATATGAGGTTGTTGCTTTGTATAATTTTATTCCAGCTACTTGAGCCTTTAAAAACAGCAAGTTAATTTTTGATAAACTTTGGTAAGGAATTTGTATGTTGAGTATTGCAATACGGGCAAAAGGCTCGCAACAATGGGGTTATTACAAAATAAGATTGAAGTAGTATCCGTTTAATTTCAAACAAGGGAGGCGCTACGTGTCGTATTTTAGCATTGAGGTTGCGATAACTCTGGTGGGTTTCACGGCTAAATAAATGTACACAGTCTACAATCGATATATAGTTCCGAAGGTCATCGTAGCTTTTATTATTGAGTTTGGCCTGCTCGTAGCGTTATCTGCGCTGGTTGTCTATATCAGCGCTATTCCCGATGAATCGGGAAGGATAGAATTCATTAATCTGGTTATCAATTCCGCAGTTGTGGCAGTGGTCAACATTATGGCCTTGTACTTTAATAATGTATTCAATGTGCATGCATTTAGCCCTCGATGGCAGTTGGTTAAGCAAATTAGCCGCGCGGCGGCCATAAGTACAATTTCATTAATACCTGTAATCCACATTCTTGGCCTGAATATAATCATAGGTTGGGCATTGGCGTTAAATGTAATGTTGCTTATGTTGACCCTGTTATCCTGGAGAATAATATCTGCGAGTCTGTTGGGCATCAATGTGCCAGATCAAAATATACTGGTCATTGGCTCTGGAGAATTTGCAAAAAAAATTGGCGTCGATATATACGCAAGGAAGAAGAGGGGATTACACCTGATTGGATTTATAGATCATGATCCCTTGAACCTTGGGAAACCGATGGTAAATCCAGGAGTGATTGGCGTTTATGATGATATTAAAAATATTGTAGAAAGGGAGAATATCGACAAGATAATAGTCGCTCCTGAGGACAGGAGAATACAGCTCCCAATGGATGATTTGCTTGATTTGAAATTAAAAGGTATTTCGATTGAAGAGGGTGAAACATTTAAAGAGCGATTATTGGGGAAAATACCTATCCAGCAATTAAAACCAAGCTGGATGGTCTTTTCTGATGGGTTCAAACCGAGCAGGTTCAAGGAAGTGGTAAAAAGGATATCCGATTTGTTGCTTTCGGTAATTCTTCTTGTAATTACGCTTCCAATAATGATACTTACAGCTATTGCTATTAAGATAGAGTCAAGAGGCCCTGTGATATACTCGCAAAGACGGGTTGGAGCGTTAGGACGTATATTTACAATATATAAATTTCGTTCGATGAAAATAGACGCTGAAGATAATTCCGGGCCGGTATGGGCGTCACAGAATGATAGTCGCACAACTAAAATTGGGGGAATGTTGCGGAAATCCAGGATAGACGAATTACCCCAACTTATCAACGTCTTCAAAGGAGAGATGAGTTTTGTCGGACCAAGGCCGGAAAGACCATGCTTCGTTGAGGACCTAGAGAGCGATATCCCATACTTTAAACTGCGAACATATGTAAAACCGGGTATAACAGGTTGGGCGCAGGTTAAATATAAATATGGCGCTACGGTGGAAGACGCGATTGAAAAACTTCAATATGATTTGTTCTATATAAAAAATATGAGTATGGCGCTGGATATATATACCGTATTGTGCACTGTCAAGGTCGTGCTGGCCAGAGTTGGCGCCAGGTAGTGGCGAAAGGTTATATATAGAGATGGGGGATTATCCAAAAGATTGTAGCTGGTACCTTGTATATACAAAACCACATAATGAAGATAAGGTGTGCCAACAATTATCAAGGTTAAAGCTTGATATATTGAATCCAAAAATAAGTGAAAAGCGATATGTTCGAAACAGGCTCAAGGATGTAGTTTCACCACTGTTTCCTTGCTATATATTCGCAAAGTTTGAGTACGCCAGGGATTATAGAATGGTTAAGTACGGAAGGGGCGTAAGGAATATAGTGGGATTTGGTAATGAAGCCTCATCTGTTCCCGAGGAGATTGTCGCGTCAATAAGTGAAAAAACGGCGCAAGGGGTTATCGACATGCCTCCGCCGCGATATGAATATGGGGAAGGTGTTGTAATCAGCGAGGGGCCGTTTGAAGGGTTGGATGCGGTGTTTATCAGGAAAATGGATGGAATGGAGAGGGTTACTGTTTTGCTTAAAGCTATGAACGTCAGGCTTGTTATAGATAGCTATTCTTTGCATGGCGTTGGTATATAAATAAGGGGACCTCTAAAAATTGCTTTCGTGGCGAAATCGAGCGAAAAGTCGTCAGGCGAGGCGGCGAGACAAAATAGCCGCAAGCGTAGTAGTAACTACTCTG
>DRJW01000324.1 GCA_011052055.1 Nitrospirota bacterium | reverse complement strand
TTCCAGGTTTCCTCGATTCGATCCTCAATTTTTTTGACGAGCTTGGCGCAGGGCTTGTCGCGCCTGAGCTTTTGTCTGAGGTTAAGGGATACGCGCCTGAAAAGGAAAAAGAGATCGCCAGGCTCTATACGGCGTACCAGAGAGAGCTTGTAAAACGGGGTTTGTACGATTCCGGCACGCTTCGCCACGGCCTTATAGAGGCGCTGTCCAGTAAAAAGTGGGAGCTTCCTCCTTCCCTGAAACGGTTTGAATCGATCCGTTTAATTGATATATACCAGTTCACGCCATACAGATTCGAGCTGTTTAAAAATCTGGCGATAAGGATGAAAGTTACGATTGTATTGCCGACGCCAGACAACAGACAGCGCGCGTTCGGTTTTATTGTCAGTAACATATCCAAGTTCGAAGCGCTTGGAGAGCAGGCCGGACAGCTTGAGATCAAGTTCAGCCAGGCGGGAGGCGGAGGCCTTCTTGCTTTAAAGGAAAGGATTTTCGACCTGTCGCCTCCAGACAAAGAATCAGATAAGGCCGAAGGCCTGCCTGTGAAAATATTAAGTTGCCATAGCCGATACCGCGAGATGGAGGAAGTAGGGGCGTCGATCATCGAGATGGTAAAGCAGGGCGGGCGCCGATGGAGTGATTTTGCCGTCGTGTTCCGGGATATCAAGCCATACGGCGCGATCGTCGACGATGTGTTCAACAGGTATTCAATTCCGTTTTATTTCAAGCGAGGGCTGAGTCTTGGCCAAAATCCGCTCATCCGCTCTGCGCTCTCTTTGTTCGGCGCCATAAACGCAGGATACGGGCGGGATGAAATCGCGCGTATAGCAGGCTCCTCTTACTTCGGCAGGTTTGCGGATATCGATATCGATGACGCGCAGACCCTTTATATCGAGGCTGGAATAATAGACGGAGAGCCATCCGTATGGAGGCGCAAACTGAAAAAAACAATAGCAGGGCGTAAAGGCGCCTCGCGAGATAAAGCAAACCGGATAGCAAACCTCACACAAGAGCTTCTCGACAGACTGAACAGGTTGAAAAGACAGAACAGGCCTCCACAATTTCTCGATCATCTCACCCGGCTTTTCACCTGGCTTAAGCTAAGTCCAGAGTCGCAATATAGCGGGCCGAAATCCGACATTATCAGGTTTCGGGATAACAACGCCTACATGCAGTTGATCGATACAGTGTCACAGGCAAGACAGGCGGTGGAGATGATGAAGATGGGATCTTCGCCGCTCGGCTTCGAAGTCATACGGGATATGTTGACAGGACAGATAAACGACAGAACGACGCCAGAGCCAGGCGCCGCCGATCTTAACCGTGTTCAAGCTTTAAACATTCACGATGTTATCGGGCTCAACTTTAATCATCTGTTCATCTGCGGGCTTAATGAAGGCGAATTTCCCTTGCGCGCCCAGGCCCGGTCGATACTCACCGAAGAGGAGCGCACAGCGTTTAACAAGGCTCACATCGAAGCGTGGCCGGCCGCCGATCCTGAAGCGCGGAAAGGGAGGCGCGTTTTCGACCGCTCCAGCGATAAATGGCAGGAAGAGTCGCTGTTGTTTTTTCAGGCGATAAAAGCGGCTGGCGATACGGTTCATTTTACATATAGTTTGCAGGAGCTGGACGGGACGCCCATTATGCGCTCGCTTTTCATAGACGATGTGTTGGACGTTCTCGCGCCCGGCGCCTCCACGCAAGAAAGAGAAAACGTTATCTTGCATACAGGCCATCTTGCCATCGCAAAAGAGGCTTTTTTACTACCCGACCCGGAGGAGCAAAAAGCAAAACTACTGCGTGACCTGTTTCGCGGATCGGCCAGTGAGCAGAGCCTGGAGGAGCGGATCGGCCAGATCGCGCGAGGGGCGCCGGGATGGAAAAGGTTTACGACGCTTCTAAGCCTCGCCGCCACGGAAAGACAGCGTGATGACTATTTTATCGAGCCGGATCCGGAAAAGAAAAAAAAGCTGGCCAATATCTATAACGCCAGCCTCACCTCGCAAAAGGAAAAGATAAACAGCCTTCTGGTGGGAAAACGAAAGGGAAGATACAGCCCGACGGCTCTGGAGAGCTTCGGCCAGTGCCCGTTCCGCTATTTCGCCGGAAAAACGCTGGGTCTGGAAGCCGTGGAGGAGCCTGAGCTTGAGATGGACGCAAGAGGCGCAGGTACGCTAAACCACGCTGTCCTGGAAATTTTTTACAAAAAAATGATTAAACAAAAACGCCTTCCGCTTACAGGCTGTGATGATGAAAAAAATATTCTTCGCGATACCGCCTTAAAGGAATTTGAAAAATTCCGCAGAAAAGGGCTACTTGGCGATATGGCGATATGGGAGGCGCAGGAGGAGAAAACGTTGTCAGCTCTTATTCGCTGGCATGACGCGGAAGTTGAGGATCAGAGGAAAAACGGGTTCATTCCCGTTGGAGTAGAAGTAGTTTTTGATTTTAAATCGTTCGATAAAAATTCTGATCTTGATCCTTATTTAATCTCCATGCCGGGCGGCGGCGGCCGCCATCTGACCGGGCGAGTTGACAGGATCGACATAAGAGCGGACGGGAATATGTTACGGGTTGTCGATTACAAGTCGGGCTCGAACGCGGCGAAGTATAAAAAAATGGTGGCCAGAGATAATCTGGGAAGAGTTTCTTTTCAACCAGGCGTCTACATGCTACTGGCCAGGGATTGGGTTATGAGCAAGAAGATGATGGATAACGTAGACTCCATGCGCGGCGGCTACCGCCTGATACATCTGGATGAGGCGGTTAAAGCTTACGTAATGACCGATGGCGGCAAGGAAAAAGAGATAGATGACGGATCGTATCTGGGAGCGGGAAACGGCGCAGAGCAAACGCCTGAGACTTTCGAGGGGCAGGTTGGATCGGCTATAGAAAAAATAGAGAGCGGACAGTTTTATGTTTCGCCCGTTAACTGCGATTACTGCGATTTCCCCGGACTATGCAGGTATATCGCCACAGCGAAGCAATCGGCGCAAACAGACTGATGGGAGCCGACGATGTTTTTAAACAGATAGAGAGCGCCAGTGGCGATATAGTCATCCGGGCCGGAGCGGGAACCGGGAAGACAACGGCGCTTGTCATGAAATATTTAAGCGAACTGTCGGCGCCCAGGGAAGAGGGGTACGCTACGGTGGACAGGCTTTGCGCCATAACGTTTACCGTTAAAGCGGCGGGGGAGATGAGCGACCGGGTGCGAGAAAAGCTGACAGAAAAGATAGACGAGTTGAGCGCCGAGGCGCCTATCGAAGGGTCGTCGGCGAACCTTTCCGAGGACGATCCTCAATGGAGTGAAAAATCCAAGCTTCTCGCCCACCTTGTCCGGCAACGCCAGACGCTCAAAAGCGCCTACATATCCACGATACACTCTTTTTGCGCGAGGCTCCTGTGGGAGAACCCGGTGGCGGCCGGAGTGGATCCGGCTTTTGTGGTCATGGACGAGACGGACGCCAAATCAGTAATGGAGCGAGCCATACATAAAGTGATACTGGATAAACTCAGGGCAGGGGCCGGCGATGTGAAAAAGCTGGTTGCCGATTACGGGTTTTCATCGAAGGGACGTGTGGAGGGCCTGAAAAACTATATCCTCAGGATGATACCGCTTATCCGGGCGGCCAACATCAAGCTCGCCGGTCTTGAGCGGATTCATGTCCGGGAAATTAGCGCGCTTAAGCAAAAACAGAAGGGCGCGCGCATGAAACTTAAAAATCTGGCTTTGAAACTCCTCGAATTCGGTAAGGCGTCGAGAGAGAAAAAATTCGCTGACGCATTGTCAGAAAGCCCGAAGATTATCGAAGATGGCTCCACGCTGGATCCGGTTACCGCCGGGAAGTTTCTTAAGATGGCCGAAGAGTTGAGAAAGGGTGTTCAAAAACGAAAATCGGTCATAAGCGGAAAAGAAAAAGGCGAAGAGGCTTATCTTGCCGCCGATCTTGCCGAGGCGGTTTGCGGGCATGATATGGAGATTGCGCTTTTAAAAAACAGTAGCGCCATGACCCGGCTTATAAAAGAAATACAAAATAGATACGAAATTGAAAAACTGGGCGCAGGAGCGTTGGACTACGATGATCTGGAGGAGAAAACAAGAGACCTCCTGAAAAAATCTCCACGAACGCTAAATGCGTACAGGAAACGGTTTTACCGCGCGCTGATAGACGAGTTCCAGGATACGAACATGTTGCAGATGGAGATAGTAACTTTGCTTGCGCCACCGGGCGAGGGAAGGCTGTTTATTGTGGGTGACTCGAAGCAGTCTATTTATGGTTTCAGAGGGGCGGATATAAACGTTTTTGAGAAAGTAGGCGCGCAGATAGTGGAAAACGGCGGAGATCAGTTTTCTTTAACCAAAAGCAGGAGATCGACGCCTGCCCTGGTTGATTTTACGAACCGCTATTTTGAAACGCTGATGCGGGGCGGCAAGGAGGAGGAAAAGGGGAGGCAATTGAGGTTTAACATCGATACAGACCGTCTAAAGCCGGTAAGACCCGATGAAAACGGCGGTTTTGCTGTGACCAGAATAGGAACAGGCGGCGAAGAGGAGGGGATTGATAAAAGCCGTCTTGTCGAAGCTGGTGATATCGCTGACTATATAAAGTGGGCCGTATCGTCTGGCGAGGCGCTGGTGGGAGACTCAAAAAGCGGTGGGGCGCGGCCCGTGAAGTTCGGCGATATCGCTATTTTGCTTAGAACGTTTACAAGCCACGAAGTTTACGAAAGCGCTCTTCGAAGATCGGGTTCTCCCTACCAGGTGGTCAAAGGACGCGGGTTTTACGATTCCCAGGAGATAAAAGATATTTCAAACCTCTTGAGTTTTCTTGATTATTCCTCGGACGCTTTAGCGTATGTCTCGGTTCTTAGATCTCCTCTCGCAGGCTTGAGCGACAGCGCTTTACTTACACTTTGCGTCGGCGATAAAGGAGATCGGCTCGATCCGGTGAAGTTTATCCGCCCCGGTGAGCCGCTCCCTTTATTTGATCTTAAAGAAGACGCGCAACGGTTTGAAACCTTCAGGGATCGGCTGAGCCAGTGGAAAGCCGCCCGCGACCGCATGACCATATCCGAGCTTATCGAGACAATCATCTCCCAGACAGGTTACGGGGCGGTGATGACAAGCCGGTTCAACGGCGAGCAGTATCTCGGCAACATATTTAAACTGATAGAGCTTGCGCGCACATTCGAGATGGACGGATCGCGGGGACTAAAAAACTTTATCGTAAGACTCAAAGCTATGATCGCAAGGGAGCCGGGCGAGGCCAAGGCGGATATAAGCGGAGGCGATGAGGATGTGGTCAGGATAATGACCACACATCAAAGTAAAGGTCTTGAGTTTCCTGTAGTCATTATTGCGGATATAGCGTCGTCGATCAGATCTCAGGCGGGCAAGATAACGTTTCATCCCGAAGGGGGCCTGGGGCTTCAACATTACGATCTTGCCAGTGGGAAATGGTACGCCGGGCCGATATTTCGAAACGGAGCCGAACGCGCAAAGTCTGAACAGACGCAGGAGCTTAAAAGGCTTCTATACGTCGCCATGACCCGCGCGCGCGACAGGCTTGTGTTAAGCGGAGCCGCCAAACGAAAAGGAGTGTGGCAAAACTGGATAGATGAAACGATAGAAGAGGCGGGGCTTTCCGATAAGGTAGCTATATTTCAAAAACCGGCTGTGCCGGACATATCGTCATCTACGCCCGGCGCGCCGCCGTTAGTAGACCGCCTGCTCGCGGGTTACAGGCCGGATGCCGCTGTGCCTGGAAAGCCGGCCGCGCTTTCGCCCGGAATTCCTTCGATGCAGATAAGCGTAACGTCTCTGGCGTCATTTAGTTTGTGTCCACGTCTCTACTATTATCGGCATGTCATGGAGGCCCCCATGATAGACCATGCTAAAGCTTTCAGTTTTCCTGATGACGACGAGCGGTCCCGGCGGGAAACTGGAATCCGGGTACATGAAGTTTTAGAGCAAACGCAAATCGGAGAGGGGGCTCCTGAAAACGCTCTGAAAGACGCCGTTAACGAAAAGTTTCTGGATTTTTCGCGTGGGACAAAGAGCGCTGTTTTAAAGAATCTGGCCACAGCTTTCGGCAAGCCGCCGCTGTCGGCTCTCCGTCTGGCGCCTCCTGGCGCCATAATGAGAGAGGTGTCGCTTGTACACAAGATCGTTGAAAAAGAAATGGAGCTTATCATTCACGGAGCCGCAGACATAATCTGGTTCGACGGGAACGAATGGAATATGGTTGATTATAAATATTCCGCAAGACCGGTTGATGAGAGAGGCTATCTGTTTCAATTAAAACTTTACGCGCACGCGATGATGACGGCGCACAGGATGAAATCGCTGAACACGGCGGTTGTGTATTTAAAAGAAAAAAAAGATTCGGCGTCAACGATGCGTTTTTTGCCGATAGACGCTCCGGATTTGCGCGACCGGGTTGTTAATATGGCGCGGAGGCTTTTAAAACTGGAGAAAAAGCCGGAGCGTGAATGGCCGATGCGTGAGAGAAAATCGTGCGATGAGTACGAATGCTTTTTCAGGAGCAGATGCTATTGACCTGGCCCCCCCCGATTTCTAGGCTGTTACGTCAATATTTTTAACCTGGCTGTCTTCACTCGCAGGCTTGTTTTCAGAGCCGCCGGAGGATTTCTCACTCATATTGAAAACGTCAATTACTTTTACCTTCTGGGTTTTATACGACTCTTCGGCGGTAACGCGATCTTCTTTTTTACTATCTTGCTCTTGTTTCCCGGTGGGGTTTGATCCGAGGAAAAACTCTTCGCTGATTTTACCGGTCTCGCTGTCATTTTGATTATCGGACGTCTTTCCGAATACAGGCGTTTCTTTTGACGGCTCTTTGTCCGCTCCCAGGAACTGGACGTCCACTTTATCTGGATCGTTGGCTCCTATAGGTTTTAGACCCTCTTGGCTTTTCGCTTTGGCCTGATCGTTGTTAAGGCTGTATTTGTCAAAAGTCTCCTGGGTCTTCTGCATGTTTTTCTGGAAAGCGATCTGGCTGGTTACAGATACATATTTTGTCGCCGCGAAATCGTAAGGCTCACGGGAAAAACCAATCCTTGGCCGTCCGTAAGAGTCGTACTGCTGGGTGAAAAATATTTCCTTGTTGTTGACCTGGCGCCCTTCTTCCTGGGTTACGATGACATCGTTCTGTTTTGTTGGAGTCAGGTCGATTTCCATTTTTACATAGCCGTTCGGGGCGCCTTTCCAGGCATTGCTTGTAAATCGGGCCGTCAGGCCGTTGGCGCCCAGCGTTCCTTTCGAAATATTGCTACCTTTTACATCGGTTTTTATCGCTTTGCCGGAGCCGGGGAGGGCGATATCGCCGCCGCCGCCCATAGGAGTGAGCCCCGGAGCCATCAGCTTGAAATCGACCCGTTTGCGGGGTTTGGGAATGAAGATAGCCTTTTCCGCTATCGAAGTTGAAACCAGATATTTTCTCGATATGCGCACCTTGGACACAGGGGCGCCCACGCCTAACTTGGCGCTTTCCAAACCTAGACCCATGACAATTCCTCCTACAACATCCTTGTTACGGTCTTTTCCATACTATTGAAAGAAAAGACATACTCACTATTTTTACTGAGTATTTAACTTCAGCGCCAGACATCCTGTCCGCCGATATAAGTTCTTTTCGGAAAGCAATATCAAAACTTTACTACTGTGGCCCGATTTTATTGATAAAAAATCGAGGGAAACAGCGTGATCGTTTTCGCGGGGAGTATAATCAGACCAACAGGCGCGCGCTTAAGCCACGGATGTAAACCTGGCTCTGCTCTTTGGAGTGGTGTCCGGTTTTGGGCGCCGGGCTTTAAGGTTTCTGCAGATATTTAAGGAAAGGCGAGTCTGGAGACAGCACCATAGAGCCTTTATTGACAAGCGCTTTTCTGTAAGCTTCCAGCGATCTTATGAAGGCGTAAAATTCCTCGTCCTGGCCGAAAGCCTCCGCCGTGATCTTGATCGATTTAGCGTCCCCTTCACCTCTTATCTTCTGCTCGTTTTTATAAGCTTCGGCGAGAAGGATCACTTTTTCCTTGTCGGTTTTGGCGCGGATTTTCTGCGCTTCTTCTTTTCCCTCGGAGCGGAACTGCCTGGCGATACGTTTACGCTCTTCTCTCATCCTGCTGAAGACCGCCATCTGGTTCTCAGGCGGCAGGTCGGCTCTTTTAATCCGGACATCGACGATTTCCACGCCCATTTTAAGCTCCTGCACTTTCGCGTTGGAGCGCTCTGTAACTTGTTTCATTAAACTTGCGCGTTGTGTAGTGACGATCTGGGACAGATCGTGCGCGCCGAAATCCTGACGAAGCTCTGAGTAGATAATGTCTCTTAGCCTGTCTTTGGCGATGGCCTCTGTTTTAGCGCGTTTATAGAACTGCTCCGGGTCGATAATTTTCCATTTCGCGAAATTATCGATGATCAGCGCTCTTTTATCTTTGGTAACGACTTCCGTGGGTTGTACGTCATGATCCAGCAGCCGGTTGTCGTAATAGATGACCGACTGTACGAAAGGTGTCTTGTAGTGAAAACCTGGTTTCTGAATTTTCCTCACAAACCTGCCGAACTGGGTCACTACGCACTGTTCATTTTCATTAACTATAAAAAAAGTTTCTGACGCCAGGAACAAAACAAGGACGACAATAACGGGAATGATGGCCGATAACAGGTTCTTCATGACTTTACTTTTCTCATTTTACCCCCGATGGCAAAAGACCGCCAAGCGGCAGGAGCGGGAGGATAGAATTCATGGCTTTTTTGTCGATTATGATTTTGTCCATTTTGGAGAATACTTCTTCCATCGTTTCTATATAGAGCCGTTTTCTCGTTATCCCCGGCGCCTTGCGGTATTCAAAGAGCTGGGCCAAAAACCGGTTCGCGTCACCTTTGGAGAGGCTGATTCTTTGCTCCCGATAGGCCTCGGCCTTGGCGATGATCTGGGCCGCTTTGCCACGGGCCTCAGGTATCACAGAATTGCTGTAACCTTCGGCCTCTCGGATCAGCCTGTTCTTATCCTCTTCGGAGTTGTTCACGTCTCGAAACGACTCACGCACTTCTTTTGGCGGGCGCACGTCCTGCAATTGCACAAGGTTCACGGTCAACCCGGCATCGTACAAATTCAGGACTTTTTGCATCTGATCGTGAATATCCTGTTGTATCTGGCTTTTACCGACAGTCAGGATATCGTCTATATTGTTTTTGCCTACTACTTCCCGAAGAGACGCTTCGGCGACGTTTTTAACGGTTTCGTAAAGACCCCGGTCACGCAGAGCCCGGAACGAGTCTGCGACGCCGAAGAGGAACTGCGCCGGGTCCTTAACCCGATATTGCACAGACATATGAATATCGATCATATTCGCTCCTTCGGTGAGCATAATCGACTCTTTCGTCAGCGACTGGCGCGACATCCGGGAAGCTTCGGTGCGAAAACCAATTTCTATTCTTTTAATCTCCTCAGTCCTGACCTTGATGACTTTTCCGAAAGGAGGCGGTATATTCCAGTGCAGACCGGGGACTGTGTTCGCGGTGTGTTTGCCGAAAACAAGCACGACGCCCTGCTCTTGCAAATCCACCTTGTAAAGGCCGGTCAAAAGCCACAGGCCGACTATCACAGGGATAATTATGAGAAAATGACCAGGTTTAATGGTCGGAGGTTTGAACTTTGACAGATCGAACTCCGGCATTTTATCAAAACCGCCCGAACCGCCCTTGGGGCGCCTAGGCCTGTCTTCCCAGCCCATTAATACACCTTATGTTTTTAATTAGAGAAGGAGTATAGCCACATAATCAAGCGCCAGTCAATATGATTAAAGACGTAAAGCGCGGGGAATACTTTTAAGATTCTGCTATAATTAGCGTTAATCAAAAAACAGTGGGAATATGGCGCAGGATCATCTCGACTTCGAAGAGCCGATAGTCGATCTGGAGACAAAGATCGACGAGTTGCGCGAGCTTTCCAAAAGGGACGGCATCGATTTTTCGTCCGAAATCAAAAAGCTCTCAGGCAAAGTAAACAGGCTCAGAAAAGACACTTTCTCCAAACTGTCGCCGTGGCAGAGGACCCGTCTTGCGCGCCATCCAAAAAGGCCCTACGCTCTCGATTACATCAGTAATATCAGCTCCGGGTTTTTAGAGCTCCACGGCGACAGGACGTTCGCCGACGGAGTCTCCATCGTGGGAGGATTCTGCAAACTCGACGGCAGGACAATTATGATAATCGGTCAGCAAAAGGGGCGCGACACGAAAGAAAAAATCTACAGGAATTTCGGCATGTCTCACCCGGAAGGATACAGAAAAGCATTGCGTCTTATGAAGCTGGCGGAAAAATTCAACAGGCCCATAGTCACGCTGGTGGACACTCCCGGCGCTTATCCTGGCGTTGGCGCCGAAGAGCGGGGGCAGTCGGAGGCTATAGCGCGAAACCTGATTGAGATGTCGGCGCTAAAAGTTGCGGTGGTATGCGTGGTGATCGGCGAAGGCGGCTCCGGAGGGGCCATCGCGCTTGGTTTTGGGAACAAGGTTTTAATGATGGAAAATTCTGTCTATTCGGTGATAA
>DRJW01000323.1 GCA_011052055.1 Nitrospirota bacterium | reverse complement strand
CGCCGTAGACGTTTACAGGATTAACAGCGTCCTCTTCGCTGTATGCCCCACAGGCTCCGTCGAACACAAGATCGGTGGAATAATGAACAAGATAGACATCTCCCATCTTCTTGCATGCGCGCGCGATATTCTGGGCGCCGTCAACATTAATAAGCCTGGCTTTGTCCGGTTTTTTCTCGCACACGTTGGCGTCCGCCAGGGCTGAAAGGTTGACCACCGCGTCCGGTTTTACTTTATCTACCATGTTTTCGACCGCTCTGTGATCTGTTATATCGAGGCGTTCGGCGGCGAGTCCTTTGGGACAATAATTATGAACGGTTGCGTGAACCTCATATTTTTTCGATAGAAACCGCGCGACGACAAAACCGATATTTCCGCCCGCCCCGATAACCAGAATTTTAGATTTCATAATTTTTTTTCTTTATTGTATTTTAAGATTCCCAATAACAAAATCAGGTTTATATTGGTAATTCAAGTAGGGGCAGACCTGCGTGTCTGCCCACAAAAGCCAAAAACAGGGCGGACACACAGGTCCGCCCCTACAAGTTTCTCTACGGATTGGCCGGATTTTCCGCATCATCCGCCCATGACATGGGATTGTCCCTAATATATTGCCTGACGCGGTTTAAATCGTCATCGTTCCTGATAATATGATCGTAATAATTACGTTGCCATAAACGGCTTTTTACAGGAGGCCACCCCTGCGTTTTGACATTCCGAATATATTCATTTGTCGTCATGGTTTTAAACCATTGCGTAATTTCATGCAGAGATAGACCTTTATTGGGCGGATCTGTGTGTCCGCCCCTACAGGCTACGATCTGAATAATTCCATGAACGTGGTTGGGCATTACAACGAATTCATCGGTTTTAACATTCTCGAATTTTTTTTCCAATTGCTCCCACCATTTCACCGCCATTCGTCCAGCGTGGCTCAAATCCATTTTGCCTGCCAAAATTTCGCCGAGCAGGCAATGTCTGTTTTGAACGCAGACGGTTATAAAATAAGCTCCCACTGATGAATAGTCATATCCTTTCAACCGCAGGGAGCGACGACAAAGTTTTTCAGGATCATACGGCATTATCAGGTCTTTTTGCGTTTCAGGTTTATGGTGAAACTAAAAAACAGTATGGATACCGCAAGGCACAACCATGGAAAAACTCCTCCCCACCGTGTGTAATAAGTAGCCGGGCCGCTTCGTAAATTAAATTCGCCCAATACCGTCGTTTCGGTGAATAGCTCTGTCCGCCCGGTAATCCGCCCGGTTTTCGAGATAATAGCCGAAACTCCCGACTGCGCGGCCCGGAGGACGGGCGCGCGGTTTTCCACCGCCCGGAAGACGGCCATCGCAAGGCTCTGGCTTGAGGCGGCTGATTTTCCGAACCATGAGTCGTTTGTGATATTTACGATAACACCGGCGCCGTCGGCGGCCAGGCGCCTTGAGTAGGCGGGGAAGATTATCTCGAAACATATCTGCGCTCCAACCTTGTAATCACCAGCGTCCAAAAGTGTCAGGTCATCGCCCGGCTCAAGGGAGCCGATGGCGGTTACCATTTTGTCTACGAAGAAAAGTAGCTTTTGCATCGGGACATATTCGCCGAAAGGCACCAGGTGGATTTTGTCGTATTTCCCCCTGTAACCGTCCGGCCTCACTATCCACGCCCGGTTGTAAGAAAGTGTTTTATCGCCACTGTTTATCGACGCGGGCGCCCCGAAAATTATCGGAGCTCCGACAGTTTTGACGAGGTTTAAAATGAGCTTGTCGTTTAGCCTGTCGGATCCGAAATAAAAAGGGGCGGCGGTCTCCGGCCAGACGACAAGCCGCGCCCCTCGCTCCCCTGCTTTTAATGTGCGGTTTATATAAATATCGAGTTGTTTTTTGCGGTACGAACGCTCCCATTTTCTGCTCTGGTCCACGTTTCCCTGGATCAGGGCTACGCGAATTGTTTTCCCCTCCGCTTTTTTAAAACTATCGAGCTGTAAGTAGCCATACGAAATTGTAGCCGTGATTAACATGACACAAAGAGCCGCCCACCTTGCCGGGAAACGGCTCCACGACTTCTTGCCATCGGCTATCCATATGAGGATTGCCGCTAAAGCTGAATTGACAAATACGATCAGAAAGCCCAACCCCTCCTCTCCGGTGAAATCGGCGATCTGAATCACGGGAAGAACATTGAACTGGCTGTCGGCGATCCTGGCCCAGGGAAAAGCGAACGGCGGCGCCTGCGTCCTGACCAGCTCTAGCGCCACCCATAAAAAAGGAGCGGCCGCCAGCGCCATATCGCCCCCCATCTTTCTGTCGATTCTCGAAACCAGATAACCGAATAGAGCCAAAAACAGTGAAACGTACAAAACCGCCAGTATGTTCACAGCGCCAGCCAGCCACACCGGCATCTGGCCGTAATCTATCATTGTGTTGCTAAGCCAGGTAATGGTTGGCCCGAAATAGAACATTCCCGCCGTAAAACCCAGAGCGGCGCCAAAATGGATAGCCTTGCCTCTTAGTATGAATAACAGCGGAGCCATGCCGACCCATGCAAGCGGCCACAAACCAAAGTCCTGGAACGAAAAGGCAAGGGCCATTCCTGAAAAAGCGGCTATGGCATAATCGGTTAAGCCCGGTTTCGCGTCGCCGGGGTAAATATTCTTTCCCGTCATGTTTTTTTGTTTTTTAATCGCAGTCATATTATAGTGATCGATTAGACGGAATATAACAGCTATTAGGTACTTTAATGACCGAAACTTTAGGAAAATACCTGGTTGCCTGCCGCCAGAAAAAAGGTCTGGCGGTTGAAGAGGTCGCTCAGATCACACGGATCAATCCCCGCCTGATTTGCGCCGCCGAAACAGACAGGTTTGAAGAGCTTCCGGGGAGGGTGTTTATCAGGGGATTTCTCCGCTCATACGCAGAGGTTGTTGGTGTTGATGGCGCGGAGCTTATCAAACGTTTCGAGAGCCTTGGCATGGTGGATGTGGATAGAAGCCCACAGCTTATCAGCATGCCGCTTCATAACGACTCTACCGGAACCTCTGTAATGATGTTATACGCGGCTATTATTACGGCTTTAGTCATAATAGTGGCAGTTTACCTGTTCGGCCCTCAGATAGACGCTGACCCGCCGTTGAGCGTTCACAAGGGAGATGCGGCCTTGCAACCGGCGCAGACGGCGCAAAAAACGCCAGCGGCCCCGATGGAGGCTGAAACAGCCCCGGCCAAGGATGATGATACAACCGCCGTCAAAGAAGCCGGGGGTGATCCTGCGCAAGAGGCGATACAGGCGGCTGTGACCAAAGAGGAGCAAGAGGAAACAACTGAAACCAGGGCCAGTGTGGAGCCAGACACAGCCATCCCCGCTGATTTACCCTACAGCTTGAATATCATGGCGGAGTCAGATTCGTGGATCAGGGTTGTTATCGATGGTGAAGCTGAGCGGGAGATTATTTTAAGGGCTGGTAACAGCGTGACATGGAAGGCCAAAAAAGGGTATTTAATCAGCATAGGGAATGTGGCGGGGACTAGAATGTTTCTTAATGGAGAGGAAATCAAGCTCAGGCAACCAACATCTAACGTATTGACCATGATTCGTTTGCCCGACCCTGATAGTCAATAAAAGGAGATTACAAGGATGAGCCTGAACGGGAGTAACGATGAAAGCGAAGAGCGCGGCGAAGTCGAATCATCATCGCCGGACACTGAAAAACGGCGCGGAGCGCGCGCGCTGAAAAGAAAAACGGAAAGATCGTCAAATTTGCGGCGCAGGAAACCTGCGGGCTCCGCTGTAACTGGCGTCGATGAGGCTGAAATAGATACAAAAAGCAGGGCTAAACCGCAGACGAAAAGCGGCGGATCGAGGGGGAAAAGCGCCAGGAAAAAAAGCGCCGCAAGGGTGGGAAAACCGTCGAAAACAAAAACCACCGCTAAGGTAGAAGAGGAATATGAGATAAAATCATTGCCGGACGGCACCCAGCTAAAGGTGAAAATCTCCGGGAACTCCAGAAAGCCCAAGCGCCCGGTTCCCCGAAGGAAAATAGTAGACGACT
>DRJW01000322.1 GCA_011052055.1 Nitrospirota bacterium | reverse complement strand
CTCTTCGGGAGTTTCCCAACACAAAAAGCGTGATAGCAGAGCGTATTTCGGACGGATATTTTATAGACGCTGATTTTGACTATGACCGGCTGGCCAGCTACGGCATTCGTGTTGACGAGGCTCTGCTACATATCCGCTACGCGCTGGGGGGTGAAAACATAGGCTGGATCGACAACCAGAACGGACGGGTTCCATTAAACGCTCAGTACGTCATCGATTATATAAACACACTGGAGAAGATTTCAAACCTCTTGATAGTGGCCTCGGGCGATAGAATAACTCCCCTGTCCAACGTGGCGGACGTAAGAGTCAAAAGACTGCCCGAAATGATTAGAGATGAGGATGGTCTTTTAACAGGCTACATTTACATAGATATCGCCGGAATCGAAGCGGGAACCTATGTGGAGCGCGCCAAGGATTTTCTTTCTGAGAAACTGAAATTGCCTGACGGTTATCTGCTTGAATGGTCAGGACAGTTCCAGTACGAAATAGAAGCCCGCAAAAAGCTGTTTATTATCGCGCCTGTAACCTTGCTGATTATCTTTATTTTGCTTATGTATACGTTCAAGTCCACAGTCGACGCCATTCTCATAATGCTCTCGATCCCCTACGCTTTCGTCGGGGGAATATGGATGCAGTGGCTGTTGGGATATCCAATGACAATCGCGGTCTGGGTGGGTTATATAGCCGTGTTCGCTGTGGCGGTTCAAACCGGAATAATAATGATAATATTTTTGCGCCAGGCTTTGAAAAAAAGAGGAGTAAAAAACGGGCGTCAAACTCCAGGCTCCATCGAGACTGCTGTTATCGAAGGCTCCGCCCTGCGCCTGCGGCCAAAGCTGATGACGGTCAGCACGACGATATTGTCGCTATTGCCGGTCATGCTCTCTTCCGGCTCCGGGATGGAAATAATGAAACCGATAGCGACGCCAACCGTGGGAGGAATGATAACCTCAACTATCTATGTGCTTTTTATTATCCCCTGCCTGTTCACCAGCGGTCTTCAGCTAAGGTCGCGTTGAGCTGATTATAAGGTTACTCTGTTTCATTATCTTCTTCGTTTATTTTCGGAGAAGCTCCGGTCAAAGAGAGCGCTACCGCCCTCATGGCGCTGTGCAGGGACGCTTCAAGCTGAATCTCTTTTTTGGACCGCTCCTGCTCTGGATAGGTCGCGAGGATTTTCCGGTCTACGATTCTGTCGATCGTTACGCTGTACACCTCTTTTCCGTCAGTGGTAGACAGCGCCCAGGCCTTGACCGTCACCGGGCGGAACGCCCATCCGAAAATATAGGCCCCACCGAACCAGAGGGGCGTGCTGGTCACAAGATCGAATGCGACGTTGGCCAGAACCAGGCTTACGGAATGAGTTAGCGAGTTGATTATCACACTTTCAGCGAGGATATCCGCGCTCATTCCCATGATTGGATAGATAAGCCTAGTCCGCCCGTACCACGGGATCTCTCCGTAGATAACAGCGTCCACCCCGTACTCTTCCCGGATAAGATCAATTTGTGATTGAGAGGGACGCTCTCCAATGCGCGTTCCAAAAGAGCCTTCAGGAATCAAAACCGGCTCCACTTTATTTCTTTTTACAAGCTCACCGACCAGAAATTCGTTTGCCCGATTCTCTATTTTACGCATGGCCCCGCCGATCCCGGCGCGTTCATCTTTCTCGCCGGGACTTTTTTTGATGTCGGCTATCGAGGAAAGACGCCGGACAGGCGCGGTCACCTTAAAGCCGATGACGCCAAGCCTGGGCGTATGATTCAGCGCGAGAGTTTTAGGGAGTGGCGCCGTGGCGCACGATATCAGGAAGAGGAAAATAAAGAAAACAAATGCAATTTGAGCAATAAGGGCAAACCTTATTTGTTTATATCCTGATATCACCCCAATCTTCCTCACGTCGATTTATGCTGTGTCAAATTGTATAACCTTTCATTGAGCCGGACAACCTGACTGGCTGGTAAATTTATGTCAGCGCCAGGGTGCGTACGGAAAATATCATTGTATAATGTTTTCGCTCTTGTTTGATTCGCAGGCGTGGTTGGGGCAAACGCTATTAACAAAATATTATTTTGGGAGAATAAAGTAGATGCGCAGTAAAAGAAAATCGATAAGCAAACAGATGGCGATAGCGGCGGCTTTTACAATGTCACTTTTATGTTTAAGCGCTTCAAACCTGTTTGCGCATGGAGAGTCGATTCGCGGAGGCATAGGGAGCATTAACGCTATCGGGGCCGCAATCTTAGAGCAAAGAACGATGGATTTACGCTGGGACGGGCGCCGTTATACAACTTTCTCCAACCGGAAGATGGCCGATTTCAAGAAAAATGGAGAAGATGTTCACCAGCACAAAAGCGAGGATTCGTATTTTCTTTCGCTGGGTTTTCCCATTTTCAAGAATATGGATATTAATCTTCAGCTACAGTACAATGACTTTAAGGGCTTCAAAGATAACGGCGATGACTTCGCCAACGCCTGTTTCGCCAGCGCCGCGCCAGACTTCCCGTCATCTTGCGTTTCCCCCACATCCGACTCGCCGGGGCTGGGCGACATGCTCGTTACGGGCCGTTACCGTTTTTACAAAACTGAAAAGAGCCAGTTCGCCTCGATATTCGGCGTCATCCTGCCGTCGGGAACAATCACCAACAGGACAGACAACGGCGAGATCATCGGCACGCATAACCAGCCGGGATACGGCGGCGTCACATTTCAGGGAGGGCTCGCCTACACCGGCCATATAAGCGAGGGAATCGCGCTGGACACAGACCTGATTTACCGTTTCAGCACACAGGGGGCCAAGCAGTTTCGCACCGGTAATTCGACGCAGTTTGATCTGGCCATCAGTTACGGACACCACCTCAAGATTGTTCCGGTACTGGAGATCAACGCGATATTCTTCGACCAGGATATCGAAAACGACAAGATCAAAAAGAACAGCGGCGGTGATGTCGTTTATATTTCACCCGGCGTCAAGGTCAACATTTCACATGCTCAAAACGTATACGCCAACTATTCATACCCCGCCTATCAGAAACTGGGAGGAATTTCCAACGATGAAAAAGGCCGGTTCAGCATTGGCTGGGGTATGGCCTTCTAAAGGCGGCGTTGCCTACTGTCTACATGGCGTAAACGCT
>DRJW01000321.1 GCA_011052055.1 Nitrospirota bacterium | reverse complement strand
GTAGTTACTACTACGCTTGCGGCTATTTTGTCTCGCCGCCTCGCCTGACGACTTTTCGCTCGATTTCGCTACGAAAGCGCTTTTTAGAGGTCCCCCTTATATTACGGTTCGAGAGGACGGAGCGCGCCTGCGGCGCCTCCAATGTCGTATCCCACCATTTATTGTCACAAAATCGACATTTTTTACGCGCCTGCTTTTGGTAAAGCGTTAATTTTCAGATATATGAGCTTGGCGCCAGATATGCACCTCAAACTATTAGCAAGAAGTGATTATCAAACCGCGTGGAGGCGCCGATAAACAGGCAAGTAGAAGAGGTCATAGAGCGATGAAGGTTACGGTGAAGGATATGATGAGGCATTACCTCAACCCGCTACATGTTTATTGCTCGCTGACCTATCTGTTTAGAAAGGAAAAAGCATTAAGAACCGCAAGAAAGTATGAGAGGAGAATATACAAGCTTTTTGTAAACGCTTTTTTCCTGTAAGTTTTTCCTGGCTGGGGGCTGGACCGTATTTTATCCGATATCAAACGCTCGTCATTCTTCGGGGTCGTTTTTGTATACATCCAGATCGGGATAATGCTCCCTGGCGCAGTCGGGACAGATGCTGTGGCTTACCTTGGCTTCGCTTCGCTCGTGTATATAGGCGTCAACGGGGCGCCAGTTATCGTTTTCATCACGAACTTTGTTGCAAAACGAGCAAATAGGCAAGATTCCCTGCAACGACTTGATTTTTGAAAGGGCTTCTTTAAAGTCGGTAATATCCCTCCCCTCGCTGATAAGCAAAACGACGTCGCCGTTGTCGTCCCTTACAGGCTTGACAGAAAAATCTATATATATAATTCGTCCCTCGCGGTTTTTCCTTTGCGCCTCGAACCGGACGAATTGGCCGCTCGCGGCGCTCTCCACAGCTTGTTTGGTTTTGACGGCCTGCTCGGCGTCGCTTAAAATAAAAGGAAGCTCCCATATCCGCGACCCTACCGCGTCGGTCCTGCCCATACCATAAAAATCGAGGGCTGTTTTATTAAGCTCAAGAACGATCCCGTCGATGTTTAAAAGCCCTGTGAACTGGAAAGTCTGGTCGAAAATCGCCCTGAACTTCAATTCGCTTTCCTTCACGGCTTCATACGCTTTGAACCGCTCTATAGCGTAGCGTATGGAGCGCTCAAGCAGGGGCATTCCGATTTTACCTTTCACTTGATAGCCGTCGGAGCTTCCCATCTCTTTTCTCAAGACTGAATGGAACTGCCCTATCTGGCTCTTGTCAAGAAAGTCGGCGGCTCCGGCGTCCATGGCCTCTATATCCACCTCGTGGCGTCCGGCCCCCGTGAGCATGATTACAGGAGCCTTAAGGCCGTTATCGATGACCTCGCGCAGAAGCTCTATTCCGTTTTTTTCTCCCAGGAGGTAGTCAAAAAGATAAATATCGTAATCGCCAGATTCAATCTTATCGAGAGCGGAGTCGTAATCTGACACCCAGCTAAGATCGTATTCTACGCTCTCAATCTCGGACAAAAGGTCTTCGATAAGAATATACTCGTCCTCGTCATCGTCTACGATCAAGACTTTTATCGCTTCTGTTTTCATTTCTAATTCCTGTTTTTGCCGTAAGGAAGCTCTACGATTTCAAACCAGTATTTGCCCAGATTTTTTAATATCTCCACAAGCGCGTCGAACGAAACCGGTTTACTGATAAAAGAGTTGACTCCCAGATCGTAGGTTTGCAAGATATCCTCTTCGGCTTGCGAGGTAGTAAACGCCACCACAGGTATACAGCGAAGTTGCGGGTCGTTTTTAATTTCTTTTAACGCCTGGCGCCCATCTTTTCTGGGCATGTTAAGGTCGAGGAGTATAAGCCCCGGCATGGGCGAGGCGGACTCGTCAGAAAACCTGCCCTGATGGCGAAGATAATCTATAAGCTCCTCTCCGTCTTTAACGAAAAAAATCGCGCTGGGCAGTCTCGACTCCTCCCAGGCGTCTTTAATCATAATATGATCGTCCTCGTCATCCTCCGCGACGAGAATTACAGTCGGATTATGCGAGTGGCTCATCCCGCATCCTCCACGCTTGTCTGTTTAACCGGCAAGGTGGCTATAAAACTTGCCCCATTTCCAGGGACGCTCTCGGCGGTGATGGATCCGCCGTGGCGCTCCGCTATCTTCCGGCAGATCGGCAGGCCAATGCCCGTCCCCTCGTATTC
>DRJW01000320.1 GCA_011052055.1 Nitrospirota bacterium | reverse complement strand
CGATTTTGACTCGTCAACGAATTTGACTCGGCAACGAAGCATGGCGCCTTTTACAGCCGATTGTAGCAGAAATGGATTATTAGAGGTTCCCTAAACTCTTTCTCCGAAAATAGCGGAGCCGATTCTGACGATTGTGGCTCCCTCTTCCACGGCGACTTCGAAATCTCCTGTCATCCCCATCGATATTTCAGACAGTGAAACGCGGTCGATCCCCAGCGCGTCCAGATCGTTTTTTAGCGACATCAGCTCTTTAAAGTAGGGGCGGGAGGCCTCTGGATCTTCATTATACGGCGGAACAGTCATCAGGCCAGATACTTTTACGTTTAAAAGCCTTGAAGCCTCTTTTAAAAGCGGCGCCGTATCCGTCGGCCTGCATCCTGCCTTCTGGCTCTCTCCGGAAATATTCACCTGAAGCAATATCTCAGTGATAACGTTAGCCGATCCGGATCGTCTATCAAGCTCACGGATAAGATCGAGTCTGTCTGCGGAATGGATCAAAGTAAAAAGGCCGGGGCAGTATTTCGCCTTGTTCGTCTGGAGCGGGCCTATCATATGCCATTTTGCCCTGGCGCCTATTATTTTATACTTGCGCCGCGCCTCCTGCACCCTCGACTCCCCCAGGCTTGCCACTCCAGCCTCGACGGCCTCGACAGCTTTAGCCTCGTCCACATTCTTGGTCACAACCAACAGCTCGATCCCGCCCGGATCGCGCCCGGCCCGTCGGGCCGCCAGTTTTATCCGGCGGCGCGTTTCGGTTATATTTTCGGCGATAGTCGGCATCGCAAAACAAGAAATGTTTTTGAAGTCATCGCAACCAAACCGGGCGGGCTATTGAAACATAAACAGGCCGAGCCATCCGCCCATCGCCCCCGGTTTCACCCGGCTTATAGCCGCATAGGCATGATTATAAAGATCAGACCGGCGTCATCGGGCGGTTGCGCCATAACCGGGCTTAGCTGATCCTGCATTTTAAAAACAACATTGCCGTCGTCGAGGATATTGAGCAGATCAAGGACATACTCCACGTTGAGACCGATGGTCACGTCGTCTCCCTGGAACTGCACGGCCATTTCATCTTTAGCCTCGCCGATTTCGCCCCCTTCACTTATCAGCTCAAGCTTGTCCGACGAGAACGAAAGGCGGATCATGTGCGATTTTTCGTCCGCAAGGGTGGCCACGCGCCTTAAGCTGTGAACAAATTCAGAGGTGTCTATCGTGGCCTCGCGGTCGAAAGATTTCGGAATCACCTGCTCATAATTGGGATAGGCGCCTTCGATAAGGCGGATGGCCAGAACCATCGAGTCGCTCACGAAAATAATATGATTGTCCTGCAGGCAGAATTTCAGAGAGCCGTCCGCCTCGCCGATCAGCCTGGACAGTTCGCTTATGGCTTTTCTGGCGATGATGACCTTCATATCCTCCGAAACTCCGAAAGCCCCTTCCCTTTCCACATACGCAAGCCGATGACCATCTGTCGCCACCATGCGCACTTTTGTTTTACTCACCTCGAAAAGCGCTCCGTTTAGCGTCATACGGGTCTCGTCCTGGGAAATGGCGAAACTGGTTTTCTTAATCATTTCGGCCAGCATCCCGGCGTCCAAACCTATCAGTCTGGATTGGTCGTAGTCTGGAAACGCGGGAAATTCATCAGGATTGATAGTGGCCAGGTTGAATTTTGATTTTCCGCATGTAAGCCTGCATCGACCATCGTCATCGACTTTTACCAGTATATCCTCAGAAGGTAGCTCTCTTACGATATCGTGCAGTTTTTTCGCCTGTACGCTTACCTTGCCGGGAGAGGATACTTTGGCCTCATGGGAGCCACGCAAACCGATGTCTAGGTTTGTGGAGAAAATTGTGACGCCAGAGCCTTCTGTTTCGATCAGAGCGTTAGCCAGGATCGGCATCTGGCCTTTCGAGGAGACAACGCCCTGGGCATGCTGGAGGGCTTTGAAAAATTCGTCCCGGCTGATGGTAAATTCCATATCTGCAAACCCTGGTTGTTAACGACTCAATATAAATATGTCTTTTGGCGTCATATACATTCGCAATCTTTTAATTTACTGATAATCAAATGTTTCGCCAGTTTAGCAACTTGGTTTTGAGGTGTCAACTGTGGAAAAAAGAAAGACGCGGCAGGTTTTATTTTGTCGAAAAAAACCCGCCGCGCCCGATATATGTCACAAAAGCCGGTATTCGGCTGAAAATCAGTCCTGGTACATAAGGCCCGCCCTGTGCTTGTCGCGAACAGCCACGTTCGCCGTGGTAATCTGCGTGGCGAACATATGGAACTGTTTCGAAAAAGGGATATAAAGGATAAACGCGAACGAAAACAGAATATGAACGCCCCATGCAGGCAGATAGAACCATTGCAAGAGGGTTTTATTACCACCGAAGATAAAATTTACCGCGATTCCGAAAAAATTACCTACAGGCGACCAGTGGTTAGGAAAGCCCTGGATGGCCAGGCGGGAGCCTTCAAGAACGAAAGCGGACACGCACACCAGTAAAAGCAGGATCATAATCGCGGCGTCCTCAAAATTGCCGACGATTCTTTCAGGTGTGAAGACAAAGCGCCTGAGAAGAAAAAAAGCGACGGCCACCATGAGCAACAGCCCGGAAATGTCGAGCGTAAGCGAAAAAACCTGCCAGACAGAGCCGGTCAGGATCGATCCGTAAAAAAAATCGTAATCCACCGCAACGGCGGCTGTTCCCAGCAAAAGCAAGTAGAAAGACCACATTGTAATCATCAAGGCCCACTGTCTTATACGGCTCTGTGTTTTTACACGGTACGCGAAAAAACATTCTTTCGACAAAAGTTTGGTGATCGACTGGAATATTATTCCGACGGGTGTGACGCCTTTAAGCTCCGGCGCGTCCTCCTCATCCTCCCCGGACAGCCAGACCTCTATTCTCATGTAGGAGGCCATCACAAAGATGGCGATCATTATCCCGGCTGAGATATAAAAGCCGGTATGCATGAACCGTGGAAGCCCGATAAAAACTTCACGGCACAACCCATCAGCGCAATCTGGATTTTCCCATAATGATTCAAGCATTTCTAATCCTATCCATTAAGTTGATATAAATTGCCTCCCGGTTTCTACGGGGGCCTGTCAAGCCTGTTCCGGCTCGATAGTGCAGGTAAGCGGGTAATTGAGGCGCCGGGCCGCCAGATGAACCTGCTCTACCTTCATTTCAGCCCTCTCCAACGGCATCAAGGTTATATACTCCAGGCCGTCATTATGAATATTATACATAATATCAACTGCGTCATTGTAATCTATACTGAAAACTTTCATTATAATGTTAACTACAAAATCCATCGTAGTCACCGGATCGTTATGCATCACCACCCAATATAGAGGCGCCAGCCGGTCTTTCTCCCTGGTCTCATCGTCAGCCAGGGGTTTTGCCATGTACGGAGTTTTTTTTCTATCCATCTGTTTTACCAATCGCCATAACTGTCCGGCTACATATTAGCACAAGGTTTTTAACCACCAGCCTGGTTTGTCCGGGCCGCCATCTGAACTTCTCGCAACTTGCGCCTTTGATTGATTATTTATTCCTTACGTTATAATATCGGG
>DRJW01000319.1 GCA_011052055.1 Nitrospirota bacterium | reverse complement strand
TCTCGCCATCCGCTGATTCAAATTGCATATCGAGTAATTACACGACCACGACCTGCACCAGCGGCGAACAGGGGATGCTGGCGGAGCCTGTGATAGGCAGGATGGGCAACCCGTCGGGCACGGCGATGCAACCGGACGGAACCCCGATCCCTGCGGGCGGTTATTTCAATACGGTGTTGACAGGGATACTGGCCAATACATACACCTGGAACACATTATACAACCATTTCATCCTGGCCGCCCCGCCATCCGATCCGTTCAAATGGATCATTTCGGTCGAAGACTATCCGAATGTCGGCGATGCGGACTTCAACGACCTTGTTATCTTGCTGGAGCGAAAAAACGGCGGATCGACACAGCTCAAATCGGTCAACGCCCTGAGCCCTCCCGACGCAAACGCCTACATAACCAGCGCGACGATTGATGTCACCGACAACATGCCATGTAGCGGAAGCACGTCGATACGCTACTACGTTTCGGTGGACAACGGAACAAACTGGTCGGAGATAACAGACTGGACCGTATGGACAGACTCCAGCAAGACCTCGCAGGTGACTAACTGGGTGTTCGGCGCGCCTGCGGTCACATACAGGGAAGCGACGGTTAATTTTACGGAACTGGGTCTTACCGGGCGGAATCTTGTATGGAAATCGGAATTGATTACCGAATCGCAAGTTTGCGTACCGCAGATTCAGCAATTTAACATGGCGTATACCGCCGCCGTTAACGCCCAGTTTTCCCGATCCGCTCCAGTTGTGATGACCAACATGGTTTTTAACGGCTCTTTCGAAACGCCCGCCGCAAGCTGGCCTTCGGATGAAAGAGGCCTTCGCGGTCATTTTAAAGCCCAGCGCCTTTACGATCCGACCGCTCCATCCTCCTCTTTTAACGCTTTAGATATTTGGGACGGAGGCGCGGTTCTTACATCAGCCACACCATCGACCAGAAACTATCTCATTCCAGAGATTGCAGGCTCCATCCCGGTTACCGGAGAGCTTCTTGGGACGGGAGACGGGACGACTACGGCTTTTAGCGGGACACTGGCAAGCTCCCCGATAGCTCACTCCACAATCTCGATCACGGACGGGATCGAGATTTTTACTGACAAGCTCAACGTCACCCTTGAAGGTAGCCTGACTGGAACCGGCACGATTAACCGTTTTACAGGCGAGTACACCCTTGTTTTCAACACGGCCCCATCGAATGGGTCACAGATATTGGCGGGCTATACACCCTACACCCTGACTGGAAGCACGGTGGCTTTTTCGACCTCCACCAACGGGGATCTGGCTCTGGACAATTCGCAGATAACCGATTCGCAAGGCACACGCTACATCTACGATTTTAACGCCGACTTGAGTTTTACCAGCGCCGACGGTACATGGCTTACAAACTGGGTTACAGGCTATAAAGATGGCGCGGCGACGAAAAAAGCATGGGTGTTATCCGCTATCGACCACTCCGCTCCGGCCATAGTCGGCGCGCCCGGCATTCCGGCGTGGTATTATGGCTCCGAAATCACTGACTATATGCGAGATTCGTTCGACCAGTTCCGTTGTAACCAGAGAACACGTGATACCGTGGCGTATGTGGGTGACAGGATGGGGCAGGTGCATGCTTTTAAAGCTGGTAAATGGCGCCCGTATTATGTCGATGAGTCTCTTATGGCGGCGTCGTTAATCTCATCTGGCGGAACGATGTGCGGTGGAACGGGAGCTTTTGCAGACAACCCCGCGAATCAAAGCGGTCTGACTGCTTTTAGGGACGCGATCAATCCTGGTGGAACAGTTTATACGACTCCTTCCTCCGCTGTTATTACAACAAAGCGGGGATATTTTGAGTGGCCGAACGCCACCGGCCCAGATTATGGCGATGGAAGCGAGATATGGTCGATCACGCCGACTGACCAGCTTGCCAAGTTTAAAAATAATAAGTTGCAAGGCTCCGATCACGCGGCGGTGGACGCCTCGCCTGCGGTGGCCCACATGCAATTTGCTGACAATACATGGCACACGGTGCTCATTTTCGCCGAGGGTAACGGAGGCGATCATATCACCGCCCTGGACATAACGGATGAAAACGCTGACCCGGTGTTTTTGTGGGATTTTGCGGACCCTGATCTTTTTCGATCCCGCTCCTCACCATCGGTTGGTGTGATAGGACGTGTGATCGCGGGGGGCGTGGCCAAATGGGTCGTCTTCTTCGTGTCGGGCGTAAATAACGATGCGTCGGCGTATCCAAAGATATATATGGTGGATATTGAATCGGACGGCGCCGGTAACCCGGCCAATGTCCTGGAAATCCCGCTCGACAGTGAGAGTGGCGGGATCGGCGGCACGCCGAGCGGCCAGCCTGGACTGGTGGACTCTGACGGAAACGGGGTAGCGGACAGAATGTATATTGGCACCGATAAAGGTTATATGTACAAAATTACTCTTCCAGACAGCCTGACTGCGGTCTCAGGAACCATTGATGATTGTGTTTTGAGAGCGACAGACCTGTTGCAACCGATACAGGCCTCTCCCGCCGCCGTGGTAAAAACATCCATAGACCAGAGCGGGGAGCTGAAATATAGCGTTATAGTCCTGTTCGGAACTGGAGACAGCCCCTATCAAAACGATAATCCTGCCGATCAATATTATTTCTACGCCGTTGAGGACACCGCTAAAAAAGGAGTTTGCGTGGCGGGCGCGGACAAATGGGCGCCTTTCGCATTGCCCGTTGGTCAAAGAGTGTTTGCCTCTGCGTTCGCCACTGCGGAAACGGTCTTTTTCGGGACAAGCGCCGCTGAGACCGACGATCCTTGCGCGCCTAACACGGCGGCCTCCACATCGTCGGGGATGATATTCGCCATTAATATCGACACAGGAGTCCAGGCTTTCTCTCAGGAAGTCGGTAATATCGTATCCACGCCCGTGGTCGACGATGAGCATCTCTATATAAAAACCGCCGATGGCCAGTTGATGGGATTCGGCGGGGATAATTTTCAAAATGATGTCAAAGAAGGTGGGATAGGAAGCGCGAGCATTAAAGTCTGGAGGCAAATTGACTAGGAAAAAACCGGGCAGACTGTCATCCGCCGGAGGCTTTACAATGATAGAGCTTATGGTGGTCATAGGGATACTGGGGATCCTTATAGCCGCCGCAGTTTCCTCTCTGGCGGGAAACTTGCCCAAAATGCGGCTGAAGGGGGCCGCCAACGACGTGGTGCAAAAGTTTCAGAAAGCGAGAGGCGTTTCCGTTAAACGAAATTTACCGGTGATAGTAACCCTCGCCAACGCTAACAACACCTCGGCCTCCTCCATCACCATATTTGTCGATGAGGACAGAAGCGGATCGGTTAACCCAGGAGACACTCAGATCGATTCGGTCACGATTCCGTCAAATTTTTCGTCGGCGTATATGGTTTCTTTTAAAGAGTGCAACATCGCAAGCGACCCCATGACGGTCACGTTCAACTCCAAAGGGTACATCAGCGATGTCGACGGCGGCGGTAAAGGGAAGATGCCCATTGTAATTACACTTACCAGCCAGGCGCCCACCAACCCGGTCAACTTTACCGTTGTTGTGGAGCGAAGCGGAATCGCGCGGCTTGTTTCTGGAAACTATTCGCCAGGTTGCTGACGCGCCTTCTGGCTTAAATTACCCCGGAGAACTTCAATTATCAATGGCGCTATTTTAGGAGAGGCTTACAGATAGTGGCTGGTTATCATAAAGGTAATACTATACGAAACGTGCTTCCTTGCCCCGGAGCGCTTTCAACAAAAACAGAGCCGCCGTGGAAAATAGCTATATGTTTGACTATGGAAAGTCCCAGGCCGGTTCCGCCCAGTTCCCTGGATCGGGCTTTGTCCACCTGGTAAAACCTCTCGAAGATACGTTGCTGGTCCCGTTTTTCAATTCCGGCTCCGGTATCCTCTACCTCTATCACGGCGGTCGCCTCTTTTTTATAAAGGCGCACGAATATATCTCCTCCTTCGCGTGAGTATTTCAGTCCGTTATCGAGAAGGTTATTGACAGCTTCACAAAGCGACTCTTCGTCTCCGACGATGCTCACAGGATCGTTCGGGATATCTATTTCCATTTTAACGCCGCGATTTTCACCGATGGCTGTAAACGAGCGTACAGGGCCTACTATCGCGCGGCGCAGATCGAAAAGTTTTCGCTCCAGACTTTTTCCAGACTCCAGACGGGAGATTGTCAGCAGGTCCGTGACAATAGAGGAAAGACGCATAGACTGGTTTGTGATCTTTTGTAAAAAACGCTCATGTTTTTCCGGCTCCATCAGCCGGTCACCGATAAGCGTCTCTACCAGCCCGCGTATTGCTGTTATCGGTGTTTTAAGCTCGTGCGAGACATTGGCTATGAAATCAC
>DRJW01000318.1 GCA_011052055.1 Nitrospirota bacterium | reverse complement strand
GTGCGCCCTGCCTCTGCGTGGCCGGATCCGCTGGATTAAGCTTGAAAGTGCTACCGGCCCACTCGGTCTGTATGTTGTAACGAACCAGGCCTTCCGCTAATCGACCTCTGAAGCCGATCCGCGCGCGTCTTTCCGCTACGCCGAAAAGTGTATCCCCGCTTTTCTCGCCAGTGCCCCTAAGAACATCGGTGGCTTTCATGGTGTCTTCCTGGAGTATCAGCCACCACTGACCCCAGCCATACAGTTCGTGACCATCGGCTATTTCCACAGCAGACGCCGGGGTTGTCTGAAACCCGAACATCGCCACGGCCACAACGGCCACAATAAACAGACTCTTGACTCTCCTCATTAGATTTCTCCTCATTTAACTAAAAAATTCCTCCCCATACCTCAACCTATTCTTCTCAACAGTTTTCACATTACCAGTGTGACCCTTGCCAAGAAGGTCCGCCCCTCAAAATGTTGTATTTATAAGGGGCATACCCGGGTATTCTCCTCTATTACTCTGGAATTAGTCAAGTATTATCAGAAAAAGTATATTTCCGGCCAATTCGCTCGATTTCGCTACGAAAGCGCTTTTTTGGAGGTTCCCTTTACTGAATATCTCAAATTCCGGGCAAGGAGCATATTGAAAGGAAGCCATCAACAAACTGGCCGAACGCTTTTTAAATAGCTATGCAATAAATGAAAGGTAATTTCGGGCCGCAGACAAAAGAGACCGCCGCCGATTCAGGAAGTTTTAGGGAGCGAGGTAATCGTCTTCGGTGTAAGTGTACTCCAATTGCAGGCCTTTCCCTACATTGATAGGGCGTTTGGAGACTTTTTCAATTTCGTCGTCGGTCTGCTTTGCTTCTTTCTTAACTTTGGAGATTTTTCCGAGCAGGGTTTGCGCCTTTTTCTGTTTTTTGGAGTCATCCGAATTTTTCAGCAGGAGCAACGTTTGCTCCTGGATGTCCAGGATTTTTTTTATCAATTTTTGTTGCTGGACGATGACGTTTCTGTAAGGCGTTTCATCATTTCTTTTCGTCTCCAATGATTCCACGCCAACGTATTCATCCTGTCCGGACACAGGCACAGGCGCGAACACAACCACAGCGATAGCCATGGCGCCCGCTATAACCGCCGTAATTGATTTCATACTTTCTCAAATAAAAACGCCGGGACCGTATCTTCCGGTCCCGGCGAATAAGGATTTACATCTAGAACGTGGAAAAGAAGCCTAACAGCAAGGTACCAATGGTGTCCTCATTAGATTTGCCGATATTCTCGTCAGAAGTAAAGTTCTCATAGCCAAGTTTGATATTGGCGCGGTGGCCTTTCTCAACTATATACGTAGCTCCGATGCGCCAGGTCTTATGACCGCCATATCCGCTGGCGGCGTTAGACGACCAGGTTTCATATTCAGCCCAGGGCTGGATATTAGGGCTAACCATGTATCCCGCCTGCACGTAATACCCATCACCCGCAGATTTCGACAGATTGGTATCAGAAACGTTTTCGCCAAGATCCATGTTGATGTAGGCCGCCTCAACGGTCATGCCCATCTTCTCCATGAAGAAATCGATTGTATAAAGCTTGTAATCGATTTTATTGGCCCTGTCTTTCACAAGGTCATCCTGCCAGTCATAGGCCGCTCCGATGGTAATAACATCTTTCTTGCCAAAATAAGTGGAGGCGTGGAAATACTTGGACTCCGAGTCTCCAAAACTGACCTGATACCTTGCGGTGTAATGGAAATTATCGTTTCTTCCAGCGCCTTTAATACCGCTTTGCGCGCCGTTGTACAGACCAAGATAATATTTCATGTGAACGGTGTCACTGGTGTCTATAACGCCCCACAACGTCAGCCCGGCGTCACGAACGCCAAGTCCGACTTTGCCCGCGCCTGTGGCGCCACTGTCTTTAAAAGACTTGGTGTTGAAGGTAGTTCCGTTTTTCAGGCCCCAGGGGAGCGATTTACGAGTCAAGCTTGGACGGGCTATCGTCATCAAGGTTCCGGAACTTGTGATGTTCTGCCGAAGCGAAGGAGACATGATCAGTCCCGCTCCAAGTTGTAACGCTTTTGAAGCTTTTATCTTGATGTATGCGTCAATCATCTTCATGTCACGACCGGAGACATCCGTTTGCAGGAAAAAACCCATGAACGAATTGGCCTGCGCGCCAAGACGAAACCTAGCCCTGCGGATTTGAAAATCTGTTCTGTTTTCGAAATTAGACGAATCCCCATCGAGACTCGTGTCATTGGCCGAGACCGCAAATATTTGCAACCTGCCGCCGAGATCGAGATACGTGTCGTCGTCCCATTTAAGTTTGAAGCCGGCGGATGCGTCACTGGCGGTGAACGCCAAAGCCGCAACCATAATGGCCGCCATTAAAAGACTCTGCATTTTCCTCATCTACTATTCCTCCTCAATAGGCCCAAAATATTCCTCCTCGTGTTCCTCTTGCGCCCCACAACAGCCCCGCATAACCAATGCGGTTAAAGTTGAGATGACAATTCCCCAAAACTTGTACTATTGACTAAAGAGTCATAACAGCAAAATTTTGACTATTCTCCAACATTTTCTGGAAATTAGTCAAGCGTTTTTATAAAAAGCCCCGCTTGGCCGGTCAACTTTATCTTGCTCTTTTATTAGCCTGAATAGCCTGAATTTCAAATTCTTCGCAGGAGAGTATTGGGAGGAATCGAGTGAAAAGCTGGCTACAGGTTTGCGGAAAAGGTACATTTGTGGCGCAGTATAGAAAAAAAGTTATGGTAAGCGGCTGGCATGGATTTGCGCTGGTTGAATTTTACACGCGGAACCTGTAATCTTTGCTTATGCTAGGTCACTGTTTCGCGTCGTTAGCTTGTTTGTCCGGCTCGAAGAGCGCTCAACTAACATTTATAATTTGCGCAGGTTATGATTTAGCGGCGAAACGCCGGATTTTTCGGGTATGGGGGCAAAAACTTGCAGAAGATAGTTTATCAATTTCTGTAGTGAATGGAGATGCTTGAAATGAACAGAGTCAGGGAGTTTAAGGTGGTGAAGGCAGGTTTTTTACTTATGTTTGTTCTGATAGTAAACGGCTGTAAAGCGAACGAGGAGGCATACAAGGTTCAGACGTTGCGCTCTTTGGATGGTAAGACTTCCATCACGTTTATATCTCCAGAGAAAGTGGAGTGGGTCGAAGGGGGCGCGCCTAAAATCGAAGCGGAGTATAAAAATGAGGGAAAGAACATGCTCCGCGTCGAGATAAAACAAAAGGGAAAAGAAAAAACGATGGTTTTTTCCATCACGCCTGACGGGCTTGAGGATAAAGATGGAAACGCTCTTTACTCTGAGTTCGCTATGGCCAAAAAGAAAGAAGAGATGGGCAGGGCCGAAAAAGAGGACGAGCGTTTACATAGCGGTAAATTCAAGGAGATAATCAAAAAATACGAAGCGCTATTGGTTCCTGTAAAAGGCGGATGTTTCCAGATGGGCGACACTTTTAATGAAGGTGAGGTTGATGAGGAGCCTCTGCACAAGGTTTGCCTGGATGATTTTCAGATAGACAAATACGAGGTTACCCAGAAGGCTCATATGGAGGTGATGAGATCCAATCCTTCATCGCGCGCGGATTGTATGGACTGCCCGGTGGATAAAACCACCTGGATGGACGCGGATAAATTTTGTAAGACGATAGGAAAAAGACTCCCGACGGAAGCTGAATGGGAATATGCCGCCCGCGAGGGGGGAGGAGATGTAAGGTACGGGTTCGGGAAAAACGAGATCAGCAAAAGCGACGCCAATTACGACTCCGAAAAAAGCATGCCTGTAGGAAAATTCGCTCCCAATGCGCTGGGTATATACGATATGTCCGGCAACGTTTATGAGTGGGTGGAGGATTTTTATAGCAGGGAGTATTATAAAAACAGCCCTGAGAAAAACCCGAGGTATGTCGAAAGTGGAAGGCTCCGTGTGTTACGGGGCGGCTCGTGGAATCATGACACGGAGTATCTTCGGTCGTCGTCGAGGTTTAGCTCTTCTCCATTCTATAAGGGTAAGTATATAGGATTTCGTTGCGCTAAATGACTCGAAGAGCCTTACGGCTCGAAGAGCCTTACG
>DRJW01000317.1 GCA_011052055.1 Nitrospirota bacterium | reverse complement strand
CAGAGTAGTTATTACTACGCTTGCGGCTATTTTGTCTCGCCGCCTCGCCTGACGACTTTTCGCTCGATTTCGCTACGAAAGCAATTTTTAGAGGTTCCCTGTACAATATTACGATGACCGATGATAACAGGCCGATGAGCCGCAGGAGGTTGTTCCGCGAAGGGTTTAATTTTCTCGGCAGGGTAGCCGGCGAGTTCGCCTCTGCTGTGAATGTGGAGCAAGAAGAGGCCGATAAGGAACGCTGGAACCCGCTTGAGCCGAAACGTGGTCTTCTGCGTCCGCCGGGGGCCATCGAAGAAGTATATTTTCTTTCGCTTTGCGACAAGTGCGACGAATGCGTCAAAGCGTGCCCGGAGGATATCCTTTTCCGCGCCCCTGAAAGCCTCGGTCGCGCCGCCGGCACACCGATGTTCCGGCCTTCTGTCAAACCATGTTTTTTGTGCGACGAGTTTTACTGCGTCAAGGCGTGTGATCGCTCTGCCCTGAAGATGGCGCCCAGGGTCAAAGACTTTTCTATGGGAGTGGCGAGGCTCGATCCGTCCAAATGTCTCGCTCATGAGGGGAAAAACTGCAACTACTGCATAGTTTTCTGTCCGCTCTCCGGCGACGCCATCATCGAGGCGGGAGGATGGCCTTTAATTATCGCCGATGAATGCGTGGGATGCGGGCAGTGCGAATACCATTGCCTTAACGATACCGGCAGGCGCGCCATCACAACCCTGGCGCCTGTTGTACAAGAGGAAAGTTAAGGTGAATTACGGTTTTTCGTTTTCCCGGAGGCTCTCCTATTGACTGACAAGATCATCGTCCTGGAAAACGACATCGACCAGCGCATGAGGATAAGCCGGGCTTTCGAGCCGGTTGACGGCGCCTCTGAGAAGATCGATTTTCGCGCATGCTCCGAAGCCGCCAGAATTCATCTGGCGTATCATGATTATTGCATGGCGATTATCGATCTGGGACCTGACCTCCAGGCTGGAGTTATCGCGTCGCGAATTTTCAAATCGGCCAAACCTGAAATGCCTATTCTCATCCTCGTTCCGTCCGCAGAGTTTCTCGTCCCGGCCGAACTCGTCGACATGGAGGCGGGGCCGGTGGTGATAAACGACGATGAAGGAATAAATTCGTTGCCGGAGACGGTCTCCGCCATTGTCGGCGAGATGCGTACAGAAGCTGTGGCGAAAATCACACATGACGATCTGAAAAAGAGAAACAAGGAGTTGAGGGGGATAACGGACACCCTGGCCCGTCAGAGCGTTCATCTTCTTCGATTGAGAAACGAGTTGTCGGCGGAAAAAAATAAACTTGAGACGGTGATAAACGGCATGGGCGACGGGATGGCGTTTTTCGACGTGGACGGCTCGCTTTTAGTGACAAACCCTGTTGCGGTCAGGCTTTTGCCCACAATCTCTTTAAATGAAAATATGACATTCAATAAGTTCGTCAAGAATTTAAATGTCATCACCGCGAAAAACGAAGAAGGAGATATTGACCAGTCGTTTGAAGCGAAGTTTGGAGACAGAATTTTTCTTGTACGGACGACCACCGTCTCCGACGCCGAAAAAAAGAAGGCCGGCAATCTTGTTTTATTGACCGATATTACCAAGGAAAAAGAGTATGAACGGCTCAAAGACGACTTCTCCAGCATGATCTCGCATGAGCTTAGAACCCCCCTCACCTCTATCCGGGCGGCCACCGACAACCTGATCCGGGGCAACCTTGGCGAGGTAAACAGCGAGCAGACCAGGTTTTTAGAGCTTATCGCAAGAAACGTCGATCACCAGCAAACGCTTATCGACAACCTGCTCGACCTGGCAAAACTTGAAAAAGGCCAGATGAGTTTAAAAACAGAAGAGGTGGATATTGGCGCGCTTATCGTGCTGTGTATCGAGCAATTTTCACTCGCGTTCAAGGATAAACAAATTGATCTGAAAGCGGAGGTAGAAGAAAACTCTCCTGCGGTTCAGGCCGACCCTGGACTATTATCGCAGGTTATAAACAATCTTCTTTCGAACGCTTTTAAATTTACGGATGACGGAGGAAAAGTCACCGTATCGCTTGACTCTGAAGTGAAAAACGGAGTGTCGCTCGCCCGGATAACGGTCACCGACACGGGTATAGGAATCGCGCCGGACAAACTGGATAAAATTTTCGACAGATATACCCAGGCCGACTCCACCATAAGGCGAAGATACT
>DRJW01000316.1 GCA_011052055.1 Nitrospirota bacterium | reverse complement strand
GGGCCGGGTGAGGCTTCGGGATGGTATTGGACGCTGAAAACGGCCATCGTCCTGCTTGTCACACCCTCCACCGTCCGATCATTCAGGTTTAAATGGGTAAGCTTAAGGCCGCCGGGAAGAGAATCTGGATCGACGGCGAAGTTGTGGTTCTGGGAGGTTATCTCCACTTTTTTTGTGGAAAGATCCATCACCGGGTGGTTGGCGCCATGATGGCCGAATTTCAGTTTATACGTCCTGGCGCCCAACGCGAGGCATATTATCTGGTGCCCCAGGCAGATGCCGAAAACCGGTTTGACGCCGATCAATTTTTTCACGGTTTCTATGACATATGTCACCGCTGACGGGTCGCCCGGCCCGTTGCTTAAAAAAACACCGTCAGGATCGCGGCTCAATATTTCGTCGGCGCCGGTGTTTGCGGGAACCACGGTAACTTGCGCGCCTATATCATCGAAGTTGCGCAGGATGTTCTGTTTGATTCCAAGATCGACGGCTACGACATTAAACTTCGGTTTATCGGAGCCTGGCGCGAAACCAGATTTCAGCTCCCACAGGCCGCCGCTCCACAAGTACGCCTGTTTGCAAGTGACTCGTTTCACACAGTCCACTCCGTCGAGCCCCTTCAGGCGGGCGGCTCTTTTTTTGATATCGTCTGCATCACCGCCATCGCTGTTTATGATCCCCGGCATGGCGCCTTTTTTTCTGATATGCCGGGTCAGCGCGCGTGTGTCTATCCCCTGTATGCCGACGACGCTGTTCTCTTTAAGATAAGTCCCCAGCGGTTTGCGCCGCCGCCAGTTAGACGTGATCGCGCTCTCTTCTTTTACGATAAACCCGCGAACAAAAGGTTTACGAGACTCTACATCCTCATCGTTAACTCCCACGTTGCCGATCAAAGGATAGGTCATGCTCACGATCTGCCCTTCATACGAGGGATCGGTGAGAATCTCCTGGTATCCGGTCATAGCCGTGTTAAAGACAACTTCGCCGGAAGCCTCGCCGACGGCGCCAAAAGATTTCCCGGCGAAGACCCGCCCGTCGCGCATTACAAGATAAGCGTCAGACATTTATCATCCTGACCGGTATCAGCATTTGCTTACCACTTTTCCTTTGACGATGGTATAGATGGCTTTGCCTTTTAGCTCCCGTCCGGCAAACGGGGTGTTGCGTCCCTTCGATTTAAATTTTGAAGGATCGACTGTCCATTCAAGGCCGGGGTCTATGATGGTCACGTCCGCCACCGCGCCCGGCTTTAGCGTTCCTCTATCGATTCCGATTATTCCAGCAGGTTTATAACTCATCGCCTCAATAAGTTTCGCCGGTGTCATATGGCCGCCATGAACCAGCGCCATGCTCAACCCCAGCGACGTTTCAAGCCCTACTATGCCGAAAGCCGCGTTGTCGAACTCGACCTCCTTTTCAAAAAGGCTGTGGGGCGCATGGTCGGATGCGATGCAGTCTATAGCTCCATCGCTTAAGCCTTCGATGATCGCGGTGACGTCCGAATCTGTACGTAGAGGAGGCGCCATCTTCGCGTTGGTGTTGTATCCCCGGCACGCATCTTCTGTGATGGAGAAATGGTGGGGCGCGGCCTCAGCGGTAACTCTCACGCCCCGGTCTTTGGCGTGGCGTATAAGCTGGACACATCCGGCGGTGGAGACATGGCAAAAATGAATGGGCGCTTTGCAATACTCGGCGATGGAGATATCGCGGGCGGTAATAACGTCTTCAGCGATGGCCGGAGCTCCTGTAAGCCCCAGATCAGAGGAGACTTCCCCCTCGTTCAACGAGCCATTCTGCGAGATGGCGCTGTCGTCGGCATGCTCCATTATTGTAAGGCCGAACATGGAGGCGTATTCCATCGCGGCGCGGAGAACGGAGCCGTTCATTATGCATTTGCCGTCGTCGGAGAGGGCGGCCACGCCAAGCTGGGCCATTTCACCGATGTCAGCCAGCGCCTCTCCTTTTAACCCACGGGTTACCGCGCCGATAGGGTGGACGTTGACCAGCGCGGATTTTGCCTTGTCGAGAATAAATTCGGTCACAGACCCGCAGTCGTTTACAGGATTAGTGTTTGCCATGCAGGCGACAGAAGTAAACCCGCCCACAGCCGCAGAACGGGCGCCCGTTTCGATGGTTTCTTTATATTCGTATCCAGGCTCCCTGAAATGAGTATGAATATCGATAAGCCCCGGCGCCACCCATTTCCCTTTTGCGTCGATGATTTTACGGGAGCCGTCGCTGATCTTCTTTTTGACTGCGGAGATTTTTCCTTTTTCGATGAGAAGATCGAACTGACCGTCGACGCCATTGGCCGGGTCGATGACGCGGCCGTTTTTAATCAGGAGATCATTCATTTATCTGCAGTCCCCCGCCCAGCAAAAGATAGAGTATCGCCATACGCACCGCCACGCCGTTGGTCACCTGATCGAGGATGACAGACCAGGGCCCTTCGGCCACTTCCGGCGATATTTCCACACCCTGGTTTATAGGCCCAGGATGCAGAACCAGCGCTTCTTTTTTCGCTTTTTTCATCCGCTCCAGCCCCAGGCCGAAAAGCTTTGAATACTCCCGGACATTGGGAAACCCTATCCGCTCCAGTCTTTCGGTCTGAACCCTAAGCGCCATGATGACATCCGCCCCATCGACCGCCTCATCGAGCGAGGATGTTACTTTGTCGGCTATCTTCTCGATATTTACAGGAAGCAAAGTGGCCGGGCCGCAGGCGGTGACGCTCATGCCAACTTTGCGCATAGCTATCATGTTCGATTTGGCCACCCTGCTGTTTAATATATCTCCGATTATCGAAACCTTCAGCCCTTCGAGCCGCTCTTTTTTCTCCTGGATCGTCATCAGGTCGAGCAGGCACTGGCTCGGATGCTCGTGCCGCCCGTCGCCCGCGTTGACCACGGGGCATTCTATCCACTCCGTCATCATGGAAGGAACCCCGGCAAAACCGCTTCTTACAACCAGCATGTCCGGCTTCATCGCGTCGAGGTTGTAAACCATGTCTTTTAACGACTCCCCCTTAGACAGCGAAGATCCGGCGGCGCTTATATTGATGACATCGGCGGATAGCCGTTTGCCTGCGATCTCGAAACTTGTCCGGGTTCGGGTGGACGGCTCCGTGAAAAAATTGATGACGGTTCTGCCTCTTAAAGTGGGGGTTTTTTTTACATCCCTCTCCGAGATTGCTTTCATTACTTTGGCCGTTTCGATAATCTGGCCGATATCGGAGCTGGAAAGATCGGTCATTGAAATGAGATGGCGATGGTAGAGGTCTTGTTCAGCCATTTTGTCCTCCACCGTCGGCGTTATCCCCAAGGCCGCTCAGGACAATATCTTTCCCGTCGCATTCCAGGAACCGGACGCGGATTTTCTCGACATATTGCGTGGGGACGTTTTTCCCGCAGTAATCGGGCCGTATGGGAAGCTCGCGGTGCCCCCGGTCTATGAGAACGGCCAGTTGTATTTCTTTCGGGCGGCCCATGTCGAAAAGATGGGTGATCGCGGCGTTGATTGTCCTGCCTGTGAACAAAACGTCGTCCACCAAAAGGACTGTCATGTTATCTATCGAGAAAGGCACCTGCGTGATTTTCGCGGCGAGAACCGCCCCTTTCTGTTTGAAATCGTCCCTGTACAAGGTGGGGTCCAGAGTTCCGACAGGAATTTCGGCGCCCGTAATTCTTTTAAGCTCGGACGACAGCCGCTGGGCCAGCACGCCACCGCGCGTGACCACACCTACAATTACGAGATTTTCAAGGTTCCTGTTTTTTTCCACGATTTCATGCGCCATCCGGGTGATGACCTGATGTTGCTTCTGGGCGGTCAGGATGACGCTCTGGTCAGATTTATCCAGGTCGTCGCTTGTAGGAGACCCTCCGCTTTTCTTTTTTTTGTCGGCCAAAATAAAATCCTGTGGTCATATCGGGAGGTAAAACAAGATTCACCACCGGTGGCCTCGGCAAAAGAGGTCGGTTTCGGAGATCTTCTTAGCCTCACCGGACTAAATTAAAGACACTGCCGTATCACCACAACTTTACCAGATGGGCATAGGGGGCGCAACAGGCAGTTTGTTTTAAAACGTAATTACGAGGCCAAACCAATCGCAATAACAGGAAAACTACCAGACAGGTGAGCATGACAAGAACGCTCCCGTTCATATTATTAGCAGGTATCGCCCTTTCCTTTTCTATCTTCGTGTCGGATGGGTGCGCCCGACCAAGCTCCTCCAATAACAATAGAACTGAAGACGGCGGATTCTGCGGGGAATCGACCAAAGCTGTATGCTCAGCCGGCACCGATTGTATCGTAGGCGGATGCTCCAGCCAGGTATGCCAGGGCGCCAACGAGCCTCCGATAATTACCACCTGCGAATGGACAGAATGTTACGACGCGGAGAAATACAACAAAGCCTGCGGATGCGTCGAGAGCCAGTGTCAATGGAGAGATAAGTAGGGGGAAAGCAAACTCAAAGTAGGCCGGAAAGAATCAAAGGTTTTTAATAATTTTCTCCCAATCCTCTTTACGCCATAAAAAATTACCAGTATTAAACAAGTAACCTTGTTCATGCGAGAATGCTCCGATTCCTTCAAATTTCGCCTCTCCAATAATGCCTTCAGTTGACTTAATTTTATCCAAATCCCCGGCGCAAATTGGGCCGTTCCATCCTTTTATTGTATAGTGCTTCCTTCCACGTTTTCCCGTATATGATAAATTTTCATAACTATTAGATTTCAGCGCAAAACCGCATATGTATGCTGGAATTTGCTGAAATGATGGCAAGCTTTCAAACAAATCTTCCGATTCTTCTTTTGATAAAGATCCAACCTCTTCACCAATTTTAAGAACTTTGTCTTTAAAAACGCTTATCTCTTTAAAAAAGGCAAATAAATGGTCTCTTCCAACACCAACTTTTACCAATACATGTACGTCAGAATGGTTAAATTGATCTCCTGGTATATCAAGCCATATCCCATTCCACTTAGTCGCTTTTATACTGATTTTTATCCTTGGGGAACGCGGTCTTTCACCAGGCAAAGTCACTGCATGAATATCCATTGGAAGATATTCACCTAAAGTACCTTTGTCATGGCCAAGATCAGCGTCAATTCCCCAGTTAGTTTTCAGGAATTGCAAAAATGCCGCTTCGCCCAAATAACCCCTTATCATATCCGCCCATAATTGCCCCATATCTCTTTGTCTGCTTGATCCATAATCAGTCGGAGCTACATGAGAAACTATTTTAAGCGCATCTACGCACATATGAGCATACTCATCTTTGCTAATAAGAACGATGTTAGGAATAAATCTTTCAGTTAACCATTCAACAATCTCATCCTCGCTTGAAACTTCACCTCCAGCCAATGCTTTAGTGAAAATAATTTCCAGATCACTGTCTGATATAAAAAATTGTTCTTGAGTTTTTTTAATAATGTCGATTTTCATTTATCT
>DRJW01000315.1 GCA_011052055.1 Nitrospirota bacterium | reverse complement strand
TTGAACGATATCGTGATTGCCCACTTCCGCGATGGAAATATTGAAGCGTTTTTTAACCTTGTCCTTAACGCTCTGGATAACCTGCCGTTTTCCTTTCAGGGAGCGGTTTCCATGCAAAGCGATGGAAATTCTGCAAACGCCTACCACCATGACTCGCCTTTAAACTCAATCCGCCGCCCGCTATCGCCCGCTATGCGCTTCTCCGTCCCGTCCGGATTTTTTGCTCCGGTCTTTACTATGATTTTACGGAAGCGGGGCCTCCTGGTCAACAGAAGGTAAAAACACGGCCTGGCCGGTTATCAATAGCCGAATCTCTGGGCTTTCCGGCGCTTTTTGAGCGCCTCTTTGAGTTTTATTTTACGTTTTGCCGATGGTTTCTCATATGAGCGCCGCTTTTTGAGCTCTTTCCACAAACCGTCTTTGAGAAGCTGGCGTTTGAGGTGCTTTAAGGCCTGATCGACCTGCTGATTTATTACCTTAACTTGCAATACGCTACACCTGGAAATTCATGTAAAAATGGGCTAACCGCCCAAACCAAAACGACCATAGTATCCATTTACAGCCCCCCGGTCAAGGAAAAGGAACGACCAAAAATGAACGTATACCATTCAACGGTTTATGGCGGCTATCGCCTCTTCGAACATTTTGTTAAGAGCAATATCTACCTGTTTTAAAGACCTGATGGAATAGGCTTTCTGGAATTTCTCCACCGGAACCACCGCCTTTGCCATCGAAGAATGCCCCCCGGCGCTACCCCATCTTGAAAACATGGTTCCTGAAAGCTTTCCAATGTCTATATCTGGAATTATGTTCCTGATCGAAACCACCAGGTTATCCCGGTGAACACCGCAGACGGCCGAAACCCTGGTGTCGCCGATCTGGAGGGAGAAATCGGCCAGGCGGGGAATTATATCTTCTTTTTTCACCCGGCCCAGCCAGATATAAAGAAACTCTCCGGTGACGCGCCGGTTGTGAATCGCTTTTACGAAGTAACCAAGCTCATCTGGATCGAGCCTGGATCTCGACATCGAGTTTAGCAGATGGTTGTTCGCCAGGGGCCATAGCCTGCTGAAAGCCTCGAAATCGTGATTGGACGATTCGCGGGTCAACATCATGGTGTCTGTTATAATGCCGTACAAAAGAGCGGTGGCGACACGTTTGGAAATCTTGACGCCGGAGGCCGACAGGTATTCATACATCATTGTCGAAGTGGCTCCGTAGGAGACGTTCGCATCCAGAAAACGCGCCTCGTAGCCGGAGGAGCAGGGGTGATGGTCTATCACAACGTCCACTTTATCAAATAATCCTTTTGCAAAAACAGCAGGCTGGACATCCACCATGACCACCCGGTCGAACCTGGCTATCTGGGCCGGTTTTATGACCTTTACATTTGTCTTGAGGAGTTGGATCATGGCGAGGTTTTCGTTGCGAGTAACTTTTTCGAGAGTCGCGATGGGCGCGGTGTTTCTGTTTCTTCCCAAAAGCGCCTGAAGGGCGAGGCCGGATGCGATGGCGTCCGGGTCGGGATTGTTCTGCGTCATAATGAGGATGTTTTCCGCGCCCGACAAGATTTTTTTAAGCTTGTTTGCTTTAAGGCGTATGTCAATCAGCCTCCATTCGTGGCAAAGGCGCTCTTTGGCTATGGCCGGGAGGTTGATAACGGAGACGTTTGGCCAGTTGTAGCTCGCTATGCCCGATTGTTTGTCACGCATGACAAGTATGTTAGGAGGCGCCTTGGCCGCCGAAAGAGTGTCGATCAGCTCGATGAATTTTTCCGGATCGGCGGCTATTATCACAACCCGGTCACCGCCTGATATTCTGAAATTTTTTAGCGTGTTCATTTTGACAGACGGCATGGAGAGGATTCTTCCGGGAGCGGTTTCAAGATTATGCTCCGCAGGGGCTCCTATCTTGACTATTACCAGGTCGTCGGCGTCTTCAGCCATGCCGGAGATAACAGGCCACAGGTCGAAGTTGTCTAAGAATACAAAATATTTCATATAGCTCCTCAACCATATTATAGACGCAAAAAAGGAACGATCACACTTTCGGCGCGCGCCGGTGGTATTTAAATATTGAGTTCAGGACGCTTTAGAGATTGCCACGCTTACATAAGGGAACCTCTAATAATCCATTTCTGCTACAATCGGCTGTAAAAGGCGCCATGCTTCGTTGCCGAGTCAAATTCGTTGACGAGTCAAATTCGTTGCCGAGTCAAATTCGTTGCCGAGTCAAATTCGT
>DRJW01000314.1 GCA_011052055.1 Nitrospirota bacterium | reverse complement strand
TGACCAGCTCGCCGTTGGGGCCGACCTGCATTGTTCCGTTTCTCGTGTATCGCTCCCCCTCGAAAGTTGACACCGCAATAAAACCGTCCCCCTGTAGCGCAACATCGAGCGGCGAATCAGTTACACGTAGCGGCCCCTGGCTAAAGTCAGTATATTGCTCCGCCGCTGACACGTACTCGGCCTGGCGCATGTAGGCCTGGCTCTGATTTTTCGCTGAAGAGACGCTTTGAGCTTCAGGTTTTTGTTTGTTCAGATAACTTTCAAACACAAGCTTGTCGTTTTTAAACCCCGGCGTGTTTACGTTGGCCAGATTGTTGGCTATCGTATCGAGCTTTATCTGCGAAGCCATAGCGCCCGACGCCGCCACATACATGCTTTTATACATTCAAGTTTCCTTCGTCAAAAATCACTACACCCCCATCAGACAGCAAAGACAATGCCAATGTGCGGAAGACAGAACTTTGACGCCCCAGATAGCGTGGTTAAATAAATGATATTAATAGAGTTACAATATCTCATTCACCATTGGATGAAATCGGACACCCGGTTTTTTTCTCCTGAAAAGAGCCGGAATGGGTGATACCTGGCGCAGATTTGCCTATCGGAGCCGACGATGACGGGTTGACATTTTCCTCCGACAAGGCTACATTATATATGAGTATTTACACATATGCGAGTTTACTAATATCAATATGAAAGCCCGTAAGTTTAGCGAAGACCAGATAAAAGATCTGACCTTGACGTTCAAACTGCTGGGCGACCATAACCGGCTCAGCATTCTGCTGAACCTGACGAGCAAATGCCATTCGGTCTCGTACATTATTAAAGCGACCGGACTGACGCAAACCAATGTCTCGTTCCATCTTCGCAAGCTAAGACAAGCCGGGCTTGTAAGAGTGGAACCCAGAGGAGCCTTTAAATATTATTGACTGCCTGATAAACGATTGGTCCACGTGATGGATGAAATAAGAAAATGGGGTAAGGCTACGAACACAAATTCAGAGTAGAAAGGCATATCAATAATGACGAAAGGCGATCACATCGGAAGAGTCGCGCAGACGCGAGCCTCCAATGTTCTGTATGGCTCTGCCGTTATCACGACCAAAGACAAGGGCAAAATCGCTACGAGCATAAATGGAAAATACCGCAAGGTGGCGCAAAATCCTGAAGGTCTGTTCAAGTATCCCACCGGCAAGGCGGGGCTGGATGCTCTTCAATACGACCCTGAGCTTGTCCGCCTACTGCCGGACAGTATAGCTGAATCGTATTGCGGCCCCGGTAATCCATTCTCGATGGGCGCGATCAACAAAGGCGAATCTGTTCTTGACATCGGGTGCGGAGCCGGAGTGGACACGATCCTGGCCGGTATGATGGCAGGGACGGACGGATACGTGACGGGCCTTGAAATCGTTCCGGAAATGCTACAGCGGGCGCAAAACAATTTGCGTGAACTGGACGTAAGCCACGTGTCATTACTTGAGGCGTCCGCAGAACAGCTTCCATTACCTGATAAAAGTTTCGATGTTGTGATATCAAACGGCGTGTTCAACCTCGTCGTTGATAAAGTCAAGGCTCTAAAAGAAGTTTTTAGAGTATTAAAACCAGGCGGACGTTTCCAGATCGCCGACCAGATTCGAACAGGTGAAATGCCCAAAGAGACTTCATCTATTGTAAAAAGCTGGGGTAGATGAGAGGGTGGCGCCCTACCGGGAAAGGTTTTCCTGGCGATGTTGCACGAAGTTGGATTCGATCACACTCAAATGGTTCGGGAAACAGGTTTCAACAGTTCACCGGTCACGCGTGGCGTACTGATCCGGGCCGTTAAACCAGCGACTACGGCATCGAATGAAGGTGATAACGACATGGGTGGATTACTGAATAAATACCAGGAGTTTTTCGATGGCGCTTATAAAGACGGGGCGTTGAGCGCCAGGACAAAAATTCTTATCTCTCTGGGGGCTTCCCTTGGAGCCGGATGTGAGCCGTGAACCAGGTATTGCCTTGCGGTCGCAAGGAAGCTTGGAGTGTCGGATGACGAGATCAACGAAGCGATGGCTATTGCCATGACAGTTGGAGCGAGCAAGATAAGATGTCTTTATAGTGATAGCCTGGCGCCATCCGGCGGGGATAAAAGTGGAGATGGAGCCAATGGATCTACATCAGAGGCGCCTCCTGAAGACAGTTGCGCCCCTTGAAGCTTATCATCCGGCTCAGGTTGAGCGGGACTAAAAATTGGCAGGGAGACCACAGCGTCTGTAGAGCGGGAAAAGAGAAGAGCCATTGTTACTTTGTCCGCCTCCAGCTCACTCTCCTATTAGCTGGACGGTGACTTTCCTGTTTCTACCCTTATTATCGAAATCTATAAGGACGATCTGTTGCCATGTTCCCAGCGATAAGACGCCGTCGACGAAAGGGACGGTAAACGACGCTCCCAAAAGGGCGGCGCGCACATGGGAAAAACCGTTTCCATCACCCCACCTTGCGTCATGGTCGTAATGGATTCCTTCAGGCGCCACCCTTTCGATGGCCGCTTTCAAGTCGGAGACGGCGCCCGGCTCATACTCGATGCTGGTCACTCCGGCGGTTGAGCCGGGAACGAAAACAATAGCGGCGCCGGAATTTAATCCTGATTCTGATATTACGCCCGACACATGACCGGTTATATCTATGATGTCGGAGAGCCCGCGAGTCTCAACTAAAAACAACGCATTGTAAACCATCGCTTTATATCCTCCTCAAACAAATAATTTCTATCCGAGGATATCATATAAGCTCAACAAAATTGATTGTGATTGGCTCTATAAGGCCAAAATTTCCGCAAGATTCTCGTAAGACAGGTTAAACGCAAACCGTTTTTCGGCGAGCGCGGGGAGCGGATGAGGTGTAAACCTTCTTATTCTAATACCACGCTAATTTGTTATCATTACTTAAGGGCGCCTCTAAAAATCCATTTCTGCTACAATCGGCTGTAAAAGGCGCCATGCTTCGTTGCCGAGTCAAATTCGTTGCCGAGTCAAAATCGTCCTCAAAGTAGTTATTACTACGCTTGCGGCTATTTTGTCTCGCCGCCTCGCCTGACGGCTTTTCGCTCGATTTCGCTACGAAAGCGCTTTTTAGAGGTTC
>DRJW01000313.1 GCA_011052055.1 Nitrospirota bacterium | reverse complement strand
CGCTTGGCAAAACGCTTAACGAAGGAGTAATAGTCACTGTGCTTCCCGATTCGTGCGAGTGCGATATCGCCCATGGCGATTTTCTGAAAGATTTGTAATATGAAAAAAACCCTGGTCATTGTGACCAAACCGTTAAGCCTGGCTCCGAAACATCTTGCCTGCGCGCTTTTTGGGCAGGCGGATCATGTGGCTCTGATTCAGGACGGAGTTTATAACAATCCGGGCGGGCGCAGGGCAATGGGAGGAGTAAATATAGAGACGGACGGCTGGCCCGATAACTGGAGCGCGTTAAAAGACGATGTGTCGGCCAGGGGTGTGGAGGTCGGGTGCAAGCTGATAGATTACTCAGACCTGGTGGAAGCTATCGAGGCGCATGAAAAAATAGTAACGATTTAAATTTTGCGGAAGAAATAAAATGACAATAAATCCGGATCAGCAAATCGATATCCGTGGCGAAGTCTGCCCGTATACTTTCGTGAAATCGAAGCTGAAAATCGAAACCATGAATCCGGGCGAAGTTCTGCGGATTATCATGGATCATGAGCCTGCGACAAAGAACGTGCCCAGAAGCATGGAAAGCGAGGGGCATCATATACTGGCGTGGCCCAACAAGATAAACGACACCGATTGGGAGTTTTTCGTCAAGAAAAAAAGCTGATATCATAATGGCAAAAAGATTTTTCTCTTTTACTTTTCCAGAAGACCTGGTGCAAGAGCCTGTTATTTACTCTCTTGTGCGCCGTTACGGCCTGGATCCGATCGTGTTCAAGGCTCTGGTCACAAGCTCCGGCGGCTGGCTTGTGGTACAGCTTACCGGAGAAGATCAAAATATCGACCGGGCCATCGTAGACCTTAGATGCAGGGGCGCTCATGTCATCGAAGGGGACGATAAGCTACTTGAGCTTGTCGAGCCTTCTACGGTTAGCTCTGTCAAGGTGCGGCTCCGGCTCCCGCAAGACAAAGTGATCGACCCGATATACAGCGCGATGATAATAAACCATGATGTGGTTATAAACATCCGTCAGGCGAGAATAGACCGGGATCAGGGAACGGTCGACATCGAAATATCCGGGACGCTGGACGCTATAGACAGCGCCATCGAAGCGCTCAAAAAAGATGGGATCGCTGTCGGCCCCATCGAAGGAAACGTAATCGAGTAACGGTGGCTTAAGATGAAAATTTCAACAAAAGGGCATTACGCGGTGCAGGCGCTTGTGGACATGGCAAGCCAGCCGGAGAACCGGCCCATCGCCCTGGGCGTTATCGCCGAGCGTCAGGATTTATCGCAAAATTATCTGGAGCAACTTTTCGTCAAACTCAGAAAAGCGGATCTGGTAAGCTCTGTGCGTGGGCCGGGGGGAGGATATCTTCTGGCTAAATCGTCGGCGATTATAACCATAGGAGACGTTTTCTCCGCCGTAGACGAGAGCCTTATCTTCACCGAGTGCTCCATCGACGAGCAAACGGCTCTGGCGCATTGCTCTAAAGCCTGCGATTGCTCGACCCAACTGCTATGGGTGAAGCTTTGCGACCATTTCAACGATATTCTTTTCTCAATCACAATCGACGACGTTGTAAAGGGAAATATAGACCTGTCCGCCACCATCCAAAATAGCGTTAATACCCCGCTTTAAGCGCCATAGTTTTTATACTCTTCGATTATCCGGTTGCGGATCGTTGTTTTCACCAGGTTGTCTACAGCCGCCACCTGGTCGCGCCATTTACCATCTTTTCCTTTCACACAAGGGAATCCGACGAACAAACCCCCGCCTTTGGCCTGCACAACCCGGAAGCCTTTTATCAAAAGAGCGTCGTTTACTGTAATCTCGGCCATAGCCAGCGTCTTGCCCCCGGCCCCGCTGGTATCGAACGGATAAATTTTAATTTCAGTAATTTTCAAACCAGGCATATCTTTATAATATATTTTATCCCTTTTTTTTGAAAATCAATGAGAGAAAATGTCAGAATAATCTGATACTTTATTTTGTGTATTATGACCATATGAAATATACGGTTATCGCGCCAGCGTATAACGAAGAGGGAAATGTGGAGCCGCTGGTCAGACGGATTTGCGAGGTGATGGATAAAATCGGCGTGGAGACAGAAATACTGATTGTAGACGACGGCTCCACCGACTTGACATTCGCGCGGTTAAAGCAATTGACAGGTGAGTTCCCCTCTCTTACGGTTATCTCGCTGGAGGAGAACCGGGGGCAGACGGTGGCCTATCAGGCGGGGTTTGATTTCGCCACCGGGGAGCGTATCGTGACTATGGACGCCGATCTTGAAAAAGACCCGGCTTTCATACCAGAAATGATCGAAAAACTGGATGGTCAACAGCTCGACATAGTCTATTTTCGGAAACTTTACAAAGATGTTCCGCTCATCCGCAAGCTCGCCTCCAGAGCGGCCAATATCTTCCGCAGGGCCGTTACCGGGGATAAGGCGGTGGACGTGGGGAGCACTTTTATTTTGTACCGGTGGAACATTTTCAAAGGACGTAATTTCGCTTCAGGGTTCCACAGATTCTTCATCGGCTTTATGGAGACGGAGGGCTTGAGCATGGGATATATCGAAGGCCCTGTTTACAAAAGAGCTCACGGCGAAACCAAATATACGACCCTCGGAAGGCTCAAGCAGGGGCTTTTAGATCTGTTTTATTTCTATCTCTATAAAAACCGCAAGATCGGTCTTTACAAAATCATTTTCGCCCTTTCCGCTTTTTTCATAATCTCTTTGTTTATCCCCGCAGGCGCTCAAGTCAGGACAGCTGTTAACATTTTCATGTTAGCGGCGCTGGCTTCGCTCGGCGCCGGAATCGTTCATGTCTCCCACCTTCTTGTTCAATCCGGGCGCCTTCCATACAAGATCAGGGAGATATGGCCGCCACGGTCATAAAATATAGATGAAATCGAGCGCCCTCTTCACCACAGCCGTTCTCGTTTTTACCGGGCTGACTATCCTTGGTTTTTTAAATCTGGGACAAAAAAACTTCTGGGCGTCTCACGCCGAGTCGCGCAGGGCCGACATAGCGCGCAACATGATAAAAACGGGTGATTACATCGTTCCGAGGGTAAACGACAAGGTAATCCTGACAAAACCTCCTCTTTACTACTGGGCGCTGGCGGCCTCGTTCAAAATCAACGGAAAAGCGACAGAAGCTTCAGCCAGGGTTCCATCGGCGATAGCCGGGGTCGCTACGGCTATGGTTGTTTTTCTTATAGGTTTTGCGCTTTTTGACTCATTGACAGCTGTTTTGGCTGTGGCTGTGTTGTCCACATCATATCTTTTCTCGTTTTTTCTAAGATTCGCGGAACTGGATATGTTGTTCACATTTTTTATTACCTTGTCATTCTATTTTCTCATCAGGCTTTATCAAAATCCGGATCGCCCAAAAAAATGGGGGTTTTGTTTCTGGCTCTCAGCCGCTCTTGGATTTTTGGTTAAAGGGCCTTTCGCGCTTTTATACCCGATCGGGGCTTTTATGCTGGTTCTGCCTTTCGGTAAAAACAGGTCAAGTTTCGCAAAATCGTTTTTTAACCTCCCTGGAATTGCGGTTTTCATGATTATAGTTTTGCCCTGGTTTGTCTATGTCTACCTTTATACCGGCGCTGGGGCTATATTCGCCGAGGAGGTGGCGCAAAGGATCACCGATTCGCGGGGAAAAGACCACAGCCCCTTTTTTTATCTTGAAAGCCTGGTGAATTTTTCTCCCTGGCTCATTGTCCTGCCGTTCGCCCTCTTTCGAGCGATCAATTTGGAAATCAAGAGATCCGGCCTGATATTAGCATGGCTTATCGGCGGAGTTGCCATAGCTTCGCTTATAAGCGCAAAAAACCACCACTATATCCTGCCTCTATATCCGGCCATGGCCCTGCTTACCGGAAGGTATGTCGCAGTCCACCTCAAAGGGGGGCTAAACGACAATTATATGTTGGAGAGCATCACAGGATGGCTCGGAATTTTTATCTCATTCCTGGTTTTTCTCACATTGGCCATTTTGCCGTTCGCGCCAAGGTTTACAACTGAAGTTCCCCCCCTCTATCCATATATGAACGCAGGCCTGGTTGTTGTTTGCGCCTTTTTACTCGCCACCGCTTTAAGGTTTTATAGAGGCCGCAATTTTACGGGGCTTTGGATATCGGTCATAACCGGGCTTTTCATCACATTGATTTTCGCCCATGCCTTTGTTGTCCCGAAGCTCAACTCAAGAAACTCTCACAAAAATTTCCTTGTAAATATCCGTAAGATAGTTGACAGGCAAAACCCGCTCAGGATGTACAAAATTGAAAACTTTCAGACTACTTTCTATCTTGACCGTTCGGCGCCGGCGCTATGGAACAAAAATGATCTTGATAAATTTGTAAAAACCATTAATCAAGAGGATGCTAAAGGATATCTGATAACCAAAAAAAGATTTTTGGTGGAGGCTCTTAAAATATCTGGCGGAAAAACAAGGATGATAGACAATTATTTCATCCCTCACACCGCCTCGAAAGGTGGTAATCGTTTTGTATTAATTGAGGTTGACCGAGGCAAAAAGGATAAATTATGACCAATGCGCAGATTTGGCTGATTGTAGGATTTACGGCCCAGACTTTGTTTTCCCTTCGTTTTCTTATTCAATGGATAGCGACGGAGCGAGCGGGCAAGAGCGTTGTGCCTATGGCGTTCTGGTATTTTAGCCTGGGCGGCGGGGCCATGCTGCTAAGTTACGCCGTTTACCGGGTAGATCCGGTTTTTATCGTAGGCCAGGCGGCCGGACTATTCGTTTACAGCCGTAATATCTACATTATCAAATTCAAAAACCGTCCGGAGCTGGCCGATTAATTTTTTAATTACAAGCCGGGCCAGGTGTTTACGTAAAAATGTAAATTTCTTGATTTATACTGTTGACCTTTTAAGATACATGCTCATAGAATGGCTACTTCATTCGGTCAAAAGGTGGGTATGCTCTCTGTTCAACTCTGGAATTTCTGCAAGTCTGAGTTAAGGAAAAAACTTAATCCTCATAATTACGACTCATGGATCGATCCCATCACTTTTGTCTCCATAAATAACGAGTCTATTACCCTGTCCGTTCCGTCCACTTTCTACATCGACTGGATACAAGAGCATTATAAAAAGCAGATGGAGGAAATCTTTAAAGCCAAGGCCTTAAAGCCTGTGAGCATCAATTTTACGGTCACTTCAAAGCCGTCTAAAGCCCGCTCGAGCAAGGGAAGCAATTCTACTACCAGAAAAGCGGTTAAAGCAAAATCGTATCTTGATGACAAATTTACGTTTGATAATTTTGTCGTCGGGAAAAGTAACGAGTTTTGTAACGCTTGTTGCATGGCGGTGGCGGCGAATATAGGCCGTGTTTACAATCCTTTGTTTATATATGGAGGGGTTGGTCTGGGAAAAACCCACCTTCTCCAGGCTATCGGTCACGCCGTTCTTAAAAAAAATAAAAACGCCAACATCCTTTATCTTACATCCGAGAAATTTGTCAATTCGCTTATTAACTCTCTTCAGCATGGCGCCATGCCAGGGTTTCGCAAGAAATATAGAAACCTTGATGTTCTGCTTGTTGACGATATTCAGTTTATCGCCGGGAAGGAAAGAACCCAGGAAGAGTTTTTTCACACGTTTAACTCTCTTTTCGAGCTTAAAAAACAGATCGTCATCACTTCGGACAAGTTTCCAAAGGATATGAAAAATCTTGAAGAGCGGTTGCGCTCCAGGTTTGCGTGGGGGTTAATAGCCGATATACAGCCGCCAGAGCTTGAGATAAAAATCGCTATACTCAAAAAGATAGCAAAGCGCAATAATGTTTATCTTGACGAAGAAGTCGCCGCTTTTCTCGCGGAAAAAATAAAATCGAACATAAGAGAGCTGGAAGGTTGTCTTATCAGAGTCATGGCTTACGCTTCACTTACCGGCACGAAAATCGATATTGATTTTGCGACAGACACCTTAAAAGGCATCTATGACGACGCTGTAAAGACGGTGGATATTCGCCAGATTCAAAAAGCTGTGTGCGATTTTTACGGCATAAAATTAAGCGAGATAAAATCAAAATCAAGGTCTAAAAATATAGCTCTTCCCAGGCATGTCGCCTCTTATCTATGCCGGGAATATACAAACTCCTCTCTGCCTGAAATAGGCCGCTCTTTTGGTGGCCGCGACCATACGACAGTTATGCACTCCGTGGCCAGGATGAAACATGAAATAGAGGTTAATACTCAAATATACAATGAGATAAACGAGATTAAAAGAACTATGGATCTGTAGAGGCGCCTGTGGAAAAGTTGTACATATCTTTTAACAAGCCGTTTAGTTTGCGCTATTACCGATTCCTTGTGGAAAAGCCGTTATACCTGTGGAAAATATAACCGCCTCAAGCTACAATGGCTTATCCGGGTTTTACACAGATTTATTCCCCTTACTACTTCTACTATTTATTTAAATGAATGAACATAAGAGTAATAACTACCAGGCAGAATCGATAAAGATTTTAGAAGGGCTTGAAGCGGTCAGAAAACGCCCCGCTATGTATATAGGCGATAATACAATTCGCGGTTTAAGCCATCTTGTTTTCGAAGTTGTAGACAATTCAATCGACGAAGCTCTCGCCGGGTTTTGTACAGATATTGAAGTTGTCATACATATCGATAATTCGATAACCATTTCTGATAATGGCCGTGGAATTCCTGTAGACATACATCCTGACACAAATACATCTGCGGCTGAGGTTGTAATGACTACGCTTCACGCAGGAGGAAAGTTCGACCAGGACACATACAAAGTTTCAGGAGGTCTTCACGGGGTAGGCGTTTCAGTGGTCAACGCATTGTCCTCCGCTTTTTATCTGGAGATAAGGCGTGACGGAAAAGTTTACAGTCAATCGTACTCTAGGGGAATTCCGGAGGCCAGTCTTAAGCAAATGGGCGAGGCGACCGGGACTGGAACAAAAATAACTTTCAAGGCGGATGAGGAGATTTTTCCAGATACGAGATTTAATTTCGAAATTCTTTCAGAAAGATTAAGAGAGCTTAGTTTTCTTAACAAGGGCGTGAAGATAAGTATCAAGGATGAAAGATCGGACAAAGAGCATGATTTTCATTATGAAGGCGGCATTGTCTCTTTTATTGAATATTTAAACAGAAATAAAAAAACTCTTTTTACACCTCCAATATATATCGAAGAGAGCAAAGACCGTATAACTGTGGAACTTGCCATGACCTATAACGATGGATATAAAGAAGATGTTTTCTCTTTTGCCAACAATATTCGAACCAGGGAGGGAGGAACTCATCTCGCAGGTTTCAGATCGGCTCTTACCAGAACGATAAACACTTATGCCATCTCCAACGGTCTTATAAAAAAAGATGTGAATATTTCAGGCGACGATGTTCGAGAAGGTCTTACCGCCGTTCTTTCGGTAAAAATACCGGAGCCTCAATTTGAAGGCCAGACGAAAACAAAGCTTGGAAATGCTGAGGTACAGGGACTGGTGGCGCAGGTTGTAAACAAGAAGTTAATGCAATTTCTGGAGGAAAACCCGAAAGAAGGCAGATTTATTGTCTCTAAAGCGACTATGGCCGCGCAGGCCAGAGAGGCGGCTAAAAGGGCGAGAGAGCTTACGAGAAGAAAAAACGTTCTTGAGAGCTCTTTGTTACCGGGGAAACTGGCGGATTGTCAGGAAAAAGATCCGGCTTTATGCGAGCTGTATCTGGTGGAGGGAGACTCGGCGGGCGGGTCGGCGGAGCAGGGCCGGGAGAGAAAATATCAGGCCATTCTTCCGCTAAGAGGAAAAATTCTGAACGTTGAAAAAGCAAGATTCGAGAAAATGCTGGCGAGCGAGGAAATTAGAAAACTTGTCACCGCCATAGGCTCTGGAATCGGAATGAACGAATTTGATATAAGTAAAATAAGATATCACAAGATTATTCTAATGACCGACGCCGACGTTGACGGATCGCATATCCGCACTCTTTTGCTAACCCTGTTTTTCAGGCATATGGAGGAAGTAATCCGCAGGGGTTACCTCTACATAGCCCAACCGCCGCTTTATAAAGTTTCAAAAGGAAAAAGTGAGCAATATATAAAAGATGACAAGGCTTTGGAAAAACACCTCCTTGAAATCGGTTTGAGAGGAAAGGAGCTGGTCATTTCAGGCTCCGGCGAGACTTTTAGCGAGCAGACTCTCATAAATCTTGTCGCCAAAATGATAGATTACGGAAAGCTGTTAAACAATCTTGTCCGCAGAGGATATCCTAAGGAAGTTGTGGAGCTTATGCTCGATGGGAATATTATGGATAAAGAATTTTTCCTTGAGCGGGAGAAACTTGAAAGGTTATCCGAAGGTTTTAAAGAAACCAGATTCGAGGTTAATATCGTTGATGACCAGGAGCATGGCGGTATGGCGCTGGAGTGGTATGACGCCAAATCTGGCGTCTCAAGAAAAATAAACTGGGATCTGATCCTGTCCGCAGAATACCAAATACTTCACGCGATCAGAAGGCAGGTCGAAAAATATGATAAGCCTCCGTTTACGTTAAGGGAAAAAGATTCGGAAGTGGTATTGAAAGATAGAGAGGAGCTGGCGGAGTATGTTATGAAAACCAGCAACAACGGAATATCTATCCAGAGGTACAAAGGTCTTGGTGAGATGAACGCGGATCAATTGTGGGAGACGACAATGAACCCGCAAACAAGGACTTTAAAGCAGATCAGGATAAACGACGCCGTCGCCGCAGAAGAGATATTCACAGTGCTTATGGGAGACCAGGTTGAGCCACGGCGGGATTTTATCCAGGAACACGCGCTTGATGTAAGACAGCTCGATATTTGATGCTATATCGTCATATCCTGTCCACCGCTGTTTTTCTCCCGTTCATATTATTCTCTTTAGCCTACGGACAGGGCGGACAGGGTGGTCAGGACGGACAGGACGGCTGGGGCGATTTATCTCTCACCGATGATCCAGAGGATGTGGCGCCTGCAATCAAGGTGATTATTGATCCTGGCCACGGTGGACGCGACCTGGGGGCAAGGAGCCCCAAGCATATTCTTGAGAAAAATATAATCCTCAAGCTGTCAAAACTGATACAGCAAAGACTTTCCGGCAACGAAAATATCGACGCGATACCCACCCGGTCAGAGGATAGAGACATAACTGTTCTTGAGAGAATCAAATTCGCCAACTCAAGCCGGGGCGATCTTTTCATAGGACTGCACGCCGATGGCGGTATGGGGCCGCGCGCTCATCCGATTAAGCTTTTTATATGCGAATACGGGCAAAACGAGCTGAACAAAAAGACTGCTGAAGAAATAGATAGTGTCTGGTCGTCTCTTAACTATCCATTTAAAGAGCAAAACCTTGCGCTGGCCAGGGTGATAAAAAGAGAGCTGGAGAAAACAGGAGCTGGCCGGGAAATCGAAGTAGAATCGAGCGACAAGCTTCTGCTGGGCGGGCTGTCTATGCCTGCTGTGTTAATAGAGCCTATTGACCTTTCGAATCCGGCTGATGAGATACGTCTTGAAAATGAAGTTTATATCACCAAAATCTCGGACGCTATCGCTGTCGCGGTGGAGGTGTATCTTCAAAACGCGGGGAAATTATAAAACTAAAGGGGCCTCTCAAACAGCGGCGTTTTATTGTGAAAAAAAAATCTAATCGAGGATACTGGCTCTGGATATTAATCCTGTCGGTTTTGGGGATTATAGTCTGGAGTTATCCTGCCCCAGACAGGGACGCAGGGCCGCGCGGCCCCGTTGGGACAAAAAAGACCGCAGTAATTAAGCATGGCGGGCCGAATCGGAAAATAATCTTGTTCACGCCAGATAAAAACGGAGAGCGTCTCGTCAAAGTGGAAGCCTCCATAAATAGCCAGGCTCCTGTTGAAGATCAGATAAAGCAGGCTCTCTCTCTGCTTTTCACAGCAGAAGGTCTCCCCGCCCCGCTGTTTCCTGCGGGGATGATAATAAGAGAAGCTTTTGCGTATGATCGAACCGCCATCATATCTCTGGGAGAAGATTTCAGAAAAAAGCTCGCAGGAGGCGTATGGACGGAGCTACTGGCGGTGTACAGCATCGTTAACACTTTATCGGCCAATTTCGAAGGAATCGACCAGACGCAGATTTTAATAAACGACCATGAGTCAGATTTTTTCATAAGCCATGTCTCCATCTCAAGAGCTATAAAAGCTGACTTATCGTTCACCGGTGAAACAGCGAATAAAGATGACGGCGGAGAGTCGTCGTGAGCGACCGCCGGCCCATAGGCATTTTCGATTCCGGCCTTGGCGGACTTACTGTTTTACGGCAAATACACGATCTGCTTCCCCGCGAGCCGCTGGTCTATCTTGGCGACACAGCCAGGGTGCCGTACGGGAGCAAATCGGAGAAGACGGTTCTTAAATATTCAGAGAACAACATCAGGTATCTTGAGAGACATGATGTGAAAATGGTGGTGGTGGCGTGCAACACGGCGTCGGCCTATGTCATCCCCCTGCTTAAGAAGCATAGTGTCCCGGTCATAGGCGTTATCGAAGGCGGCGTGGAGGCGGCTGTAAAAAACAGCGGAGGCGCCATCGGCGTTATAGGAACAGAGGCCACGATAAATTCTAAAGCCTACGAATTCGCCATAAACAGAAAACTTCCGGGCGCAAAAGTGACTTCCAAGGCGTGTCCGCTTTTTGTCCCGCTGGTGGAGGAAGGGTGGATCGACAGCCCTGTTACCCGCGCGGTGGCCTCCGAGTATCTTGAGATGTTTTACGAAAAAGTGGATACCCTGGTGCTTGGTTGCACTCACTATCCGCTTTTGAAAAAAACCATAGGCCAGGTTTTGGGCACCGCGACCATACTTGTCGACTCGGCCAGGGAAACGGCGCTTAAAGTAAAAGAGGCCCTGGGGCAGTATGATCTTTTTACCGACGATTATATGAATGTGGGAAGTATTGAGATAGTGGTGACAGACTCGCCAGGCAGGAGCCTGCGTGTGGCGAAAAGAATGCTGGGTTACAGGAAAATTGAAAAGATAGGATATGTGGACATTATTTGAAGATAGGAAATGTGATGGATAAAAGAGAAGACGGCAGGGCGCATGATCAGCGCAGGCCTACTAAAATAGAGCGGGGGGTCAATATCCACGCCGAAGGATCGGCCTTGATCGAAACGGGAAATACAAAGGTCTTGTGCCTTGCGACGGTGACCGAAGGTGTGCCCTTTTTTTTACGCGACACCGGCCAGGGATGGGTGACGGGGGAGTACTCGATGATACCCAGGGCCACAGTCGAGCGGACCAACAGGGAAAGGCGCGGCGCGGGTGGCCGGACGATGGAGATACAGCGTCTCATCGGCAGGTCGTTAAGGGCGATAGTGAACCTTCCTCTGCTGGGTGAAAGAACTATTACCATCGACTGCGATGTACTGCAGGCCGACGGCGGCACCAGAACCGCCGCCATCACCAGGGCCTTCGTCGTCATGTACGACGCCATGCGCTCTCTTGTGGACAAAGAGATTATTGCGAGTATGCCTGTAAACGAATTCGTCGCGGCGACATCGGTGGGGGTCGTGGATGGATCAGCGGCTCTCGATTTAAACTATGACGAAGATAGCGGCGCGGATGTGGATATGAACGTGGTGATGACCGGCTCCGGGGATTTTATAGAAGTGCAGGGGACGGCGGAAAAAACGCCGTTTAGTAAAGACCCTCTCGATGACCTGCTCGACCTGGCCACCAGGGGGATCAACGAGATTTTCACCATACAAAAACAAGCGATCGGTCTGGACGAATAGGGGCG
>DRJW01000312.1 GCA_011052055.1 Nitrospirota bacterium | reverse complement strand
TATGTTTTCGAGATCGAGGGGAGCCATATCGATACATTAAGCCAACCTATTCAGATAAAACTCTACCGCCAGTTCGCCGTCACACTGGCGCACAGGCTGAAACTTTCCGCGATGAAAAGTTGAGACCGTCAGTTAATGGCGACTCTTTTATAAGTATCCCAGTTCTCAAGCACAACTCCCGCGCCACGGGCCACCGACGTCAGCGGGTCTTTGGAGCGGTATACCGGAATCTGCAAATCCCTGGTTAAAGCTTTTCCCAGCCCTTTTATAAGCGAGCCGCCCCCCGCCAGCACTATTCCCCTGGAGCTGATATCCATGGCGAATTCGGGCGTGGTATTTTCTATCGCCTTGCGGACGGCGGCGAATATGGCGTTTACCGGCTCTTCCATCGCCTCACGGGCCTCTTCATCGTTGAACACCACCGAGCCCGGAATGCCGGAGACAATATCTCTGCCGAAGACTTTCATTTTTATTCTGCCTTCCAGGGGATAGGCCGACCCTATGTTCATTTTCACCCTCTCTCCCTCGAAGATACCGATGTCAAGATTATGCTTTTGCCTCATGTAACGCACGATCGCCTCGTCCATCTCGTCTCCCGCCACACGGATCGACTCCACATAGGCTGTGGCGTACATTGAGATAATCGCGACTTCCGTTGTTCCTCCGCCGATATCGACTATAAGGTTCCCGCAAGATTCGCCCACGGGCATCCCGGTTCCCACAGCGGCGGCCATAGGCTCTTCGACGAGATTCACCTCCCTTACCCCCGCTCCCAGGGCCGCGTCTATAACCGCTCTTTTCTCCACCTGGGTGATGCCGGACGGGACGCCGATAACGATTTTAGGTTTTAAACTTATCCGTTTTATCTGCGATGTTCTGATGAAATACTCGATCATCAGCCGGGTGGAGTCGAAATCTGCGATAACGCCGTCTTTCATGGGCCGAATCACATTAATCCTGTCAGGTGTTTTTCCATACATCGCTTTGGCCGTGGCGCCGACCGCCAGCAGTTGGCCGGTCTCTTTCGATATGGAGACAACCGAAGGCTCGTTTAGAATTATGCCTCTGCCCCTTGCGTGCACAAGGGTGTTTGCGGTGCCAAGATCCATCGCAAGATCGGATGAGAACATTTTGTACAGGAAGCTGTTCCATCTCATTTTATTTGATCGCGCTCACTGGACGGATTTGACATGCAGGGGATCTGTCTGATCCGGGTCGCCGCAAAACATGATGCGGGCGCCCGGCGTGTTTCTGGCCGAATCTACAGCTCTTTGCGCTTTGAACAAAAGCCTTTCCGCCCTGTGACCGTTTTCCGGGCATATGGCGGCTCCGATCACCGGTGTGATATGGGCGTCGACTCCCATGTAGTGGAAAGGCGCGGAGTCGATACTATCGGCCACATCTTTTAACATCGAGCCAGCCTGCCTTCTCGTCAGCCCTGGAAGGACGACAATGAACCTGTCTCCGTAAAAACGGCTCAATTCTCCTTTGTCTCCTATCGTGTTTTTAATCCTTCTGGCAAGTTCGATCAGCACCACGTCGCCGCCGTCAAGGCCGAACTCTTCATTTACCAGGGTGAAGCTCTTAAGATCGATAATAGCCATCGCTCCGTTACGCTCCATCCCATCAAATTTCTTCAGTAGCTCCCGGTATGTGATCGTCCCGGTAACTGGATCGAGGAGCGGCTTTATATTAACGCTTTTCTTGCGTAAACTAACGCTGTGGAAAGCCGAGGCGAAAATAGCGGCGAGTATATTGAGCGACTTCAGGTCAGACTGCCTGTAAGCCTCCTTCCTGCGTGATAAAAGACCGATAGCTCCGCCGACTACATTGTTGGTTAACATCGGAGCGCCGATAAAAGAGCCCCATTTTTTCTTGTCTCCGGGGATGACAGGAGCGTCGAGGGAGGGGATGTAAATGGCTCTGGCCTGATGAATTACCCATCCCAGCCGGTAATGCGTCAGGGGCAGGGGCTTGTCTTCGAGAATGCCGCCGCCCTGATCCGATACCATAAGCAGGTGAAACTCGTTGTCGCTCGATGACCGGACAGCTAAAACCATATAGTCGTGAGCAATTAATGACTGGCTGTGCAAACGAGCCATTTTGGTCAGTTCTGACACCGATTCGCACCTGGAGGCCATTTCCGCGATTTCGGATAGCACATCCATATCCGCCGCTTGTTTATCAAGGTGGATACATTTTTTACCGGTGGAGATCACGCGCGCGAACGTCTCTCCCAATTCAGCGAGGATTTTGGCCTGTTTGTCAGTAAAGACGTACTGTTTTTTACTATCGACGGAGAGCACCCCGATAAGCCTGCCCTGGTCGAATATGGGAGTGGCGGCGAAAGATTTTATGTCTTCGTCTTTTGAATAAAATTGTAGCGTGGTGGTGTCGTGGCGGAAGTTTTTGGCGATGGTAGGGCGCTCGTGTTTGGCGACCCATCCGACAAGGCCGTGGCCGATAGGGATGGCGGCGGCTTTGATTACATTATTGGACAGCGACTGGAACGCTGAGAGGACAAGCTGGCCTGGTTTTTGCGCGTCGACAAGGAAAAGCGCGGCTGTAAAAGCGTCGGTTACATTTCCCGCCAGCCGCACAAGACTATGAATCTCTAAGTTGTAAGTCTGGGGCATACATGCGTCATGGGTGATTTAAGTCTAGTATAAACCGAGTCAGACGGTTTCGAAAGAGCAAAAAGTGTTAAAATGAATAAATATGGATCGGGTATCCGCCAATTTTTACCCAGCCGGTAACGTGGTTGATCTGGTTCGATCTCATTGGTGAAGGCGCTTTAGCCTTGTGGAGGCGGTTACCCCGCGCAGGCTCTGGGCGCGGGCGGTCTATCGGAAGCTTTTTCCTTATGGGAACCTCTAACCGCAGTTTTTTTATGGCATGCGCGAAGGTTGATTATTACCCAGCCGCCCATTGGCGCAGAGGGACAAAAGGAGGAGTAGAGTGCCGCCTTTGCCCTTTTAACTGCGTTCTTTTCGAGGGGAAGACCGGAATCTGCAAGGGCAAAAAAAATATCGGCGGAGAGCTTAAGGCCATTAATTATGGCTTAACCACTTCGATGAACATGGATCCGATAGAAAAAAAACCTCTATACCATTTTTTCCCCGGCTCCCGGATTCTCTCGATAGGCCCCAACGGCTGTAATCTCAAATGCAATTTCTGCCAGAACTACAACATCTCCCAGGAGGATTATCCAACACGTTTTTTTTCTCCCGAAGAGGTTGTAAATTTCGCGTTATCGAGAGGCTCGATAGGAATAGCCTATACATATACAGAGCCTCTGATCTGGTTTGAATATGTTCTGGACTGCTCAAAAGCGGCGCGGGCCAAAGGACTGGTAAATGTTCTGGTAACCAACGGCGTGATAAACCCTGATCCGCTTGACGAGCTGATTCCATGGATAGACGCAATGAATATCGACATCAAATCGATGGACGGCAGGTTTTACAAAAAAATATGCAAAGGATCGCTCGACGTAGTTCTGGATAATGTAAGACGGGCGGTCGGGTCTGTCCATGTGGAAATCACAAATCTCGTAATTTCAGGACTCAACGACTCTGATGATATGTTTTTCAAACTCACCGATTTCCTGGCTGGTCTCGATCCGCTTATTCCGTTGCATTTTTCCCGATACCATCCTGACTATCAGCAGACCGCTCCCCCCACTCCCCTGGAGACGCTTGAGCGGGCGTCTGCCATAGCGTCCAAAAAGCTAAAGCATGTGTTTATCGGAAATATAGCTTCAGATAACGCAAACCAGACCTTATGTCCAAAATGCCGCAAGGTGATAATAGAGCGTTCAGGCTACACAGTTGATAAAGTCGAAATTGAAAATGGAAAATGCGGCTTTTGCGGAGCCGAGTCTGGCGTGATCGGCGCGTAAAATCAGGCGGCTGGGCCAGGTTTTGTGAAAAAAAGGCAAACTGGCGCAGAACCTATGAATCTGATGGTATAGAGTGCATGAAAACAATGCATTACGGCTATATGGACAAGGCTCCTGATTTTGGATTATAATGCCAGCAGTATATTTTCAGGAGGTTTGATGAGAGGAGCGCATCTTCTGACCGCAACCTTCTTGCTATCTTTGATCGTTGCGGTTTACCCTGGCGAGAGCTTTGCCATGCCAAGCTACGCCCGCCAATCTGGTGTTTCGTGTTTCGGGTGCCATTCCCAGACGAGCGGGTTGGAAAACGCCCAGCTTCTTACCGGCAAGCAGTCTGGAAAATTTACTCTGGAGGGTCTTACTGTTTTAAGCGTCGCTCCCTCAAAAAGCCTGAAAGTAGGGATTTCGGTTCATACCAGGCCTTCGTGGGACGCATCCTTTTCAGCCCAACGCTCCGATCTGCGCTATTACGATCCGGGCTTGAGAAATCAACTGGACGAAACCGGTAATATGGCCGGTTTTTCAGGCTTTGTAGGGAGTGATTTATTTCTGGCGAGCATAGGCCTGCTAAATCCGTCGCTGGGCTACGCCCTGCAATATGACAGGAACAGGGACACTTCGGTCTGGTACAGGCTGGCGTTCACTCCGAGGTTTGGCGGGCTCAATTTCACTCTTGGTTTGTTCGGCTCCTCAAACAATACCGGTCCGAACAACCTGCTGGGCAGGCAGGCTGTCAATGATTTTATCTCAGCAAAATCGTTCGGCCTCGACGCCAGTGTTCGCGGCGCCATCGGCCCGGTTTCAGTCGATTTAAAGACGGTTTACTCCAACAGGGGGTTTGAAACTGGATTTGCCGGAAGGAATATAGGTAAGGACGAAGCTTCCGACAGTTTCAACGCTATGGCTAAGATAGGCTTCAATAAAACTTTTGGGTTGAGCGCCGCGTACACAACATATGGCGCTTTTACCGATTATACAGCCTATACTCCCAGCTACCAGCTCCGGGAGGAGGAGGCCACAATCGGCGCATGGATAAATCTGACAGACAACGTAACTGTGCAACCGGAATATACAACATACAAAGTGGACAGGCAGTTGGACGACAGGGAAGGCGAGTTTAAACTGCGGTTCTTCTCAGAATTCTAGATCTGTTTTTCCGGCTGAACGGCTGAACGGCTGGATGGCTGTTTGCGAAATCTTTCCTGGCAGGCTCCTGGCAGGCTGTTGAAGAACTCTTTTTTTTCGGCGCCGTTTGAGATATGAGTCATCTAACCTTGTATGACGCATGCAAACCCTATTGGAGGACGGTTATTCGTGAGTCCGATCTTTTGTCTGACGAACATTTCACGGTGGACGGCACGCTGATAGACGCGTGGGCTTCGATGAAGAGTTTTCGCCCGAAGGATGAGAAGGAGCCGCCAACCACGGATGACGATCCGGGTAGCCCTACTGTTGATTTTCGGGGCGAGACGCGGCTCTTGTGATGGTTATCAAGTAAGCCAACGGATACGCAAGCGAGTGGAGGAGATATTCGGCGAACAGGGTCTGATGATGGCGGCATCGCCGATGTCCTGACCCACGTGGGACAAATAGGGATGGTTCGCAGAATTGCGGGTTCACCGGCGCCCGAAAGCGATCCGTTTCGCGGCGCCCCTCCGGCGGAGAAGAAATAAAATCAGAGTAAAAACACTTTGTTTTGCAAAAGCTCGCATGAATGCCCAACAGCCCAGCAAAGGGCTCGCCATGAATTTAGCTGTTTCGTTTGAGGGGCGGTTTTTGTGATATTGTAGATGCGATAGAAGGGGAAGGCGGAGTAAGGATTCCGCCGAAGGTTGTTTTAAAAGCCTGACAATAATTGTAATAACACGGAGCTTTTGTCGAATGGGAAAAAGGAAAAGCGCTCCTCATACCTTCACCGTCCTGGTCGAGTAGGATGAAGACGGCTACTATGTGGCTACAGTTCCGTCGTTGAAGAGTTGTTACACCCAGGCCAAAACCCTTGAGGAGCTTCATCCCAGGATAAGGGAAGTGATCGAGCTTTGCCTTGAAGAAGAGGAGCCTGTCCAGATGAAATTTGTAGCCGTACAGCAATTGGAGATAGGGGTATAGGCCGTCGTATGGCCAGAATGCCTACCGTTACCGCGAAATTAATTACGGGAACCTCTAATAATCCATTTCTGCTCCAATCGGCTGTGAAAGGCGCCATGCTTCGTTGCCGAGTCAAAATCGTCCTCGGAGTAGTATCTACTACGCTTGCGGCTATTTTGTCTCGCCGCCTCGCCTGACGACTTTTCGCTCGATTTCGCTACGAAAGCGCTTTTTAGAGGTTCCCTTAAGTATCTCAAGAGTTTAGGGTTTGAACAGGCTAGGCAGAAAGGCAGTCACAAGTTTTTCAGACATTCCGACGGTAGAACGGCCACTGTGCCATTCCATACAGGGGAGGACTTGGGCCGTGGAATAACGGAAAAAATACTCAAAGATATTGAGCGTACACGGAAAGATTTTTTTGACTGGCGCCAGAAATAAGGTTTTTGAAAAATCCGCTATCCCGCCGAAAAGTGAAGTCCGCGTTTAGAAGTCTTGAGTAACCAGCTTTTATTTTCCGCCCGGTTTTTTTGATAAAACCGCCGCCTGGCCCGCCGCAAGCCTTGCTATCGGTATCCTGTAAGGAGAGCACGACACATAGTCGAAACCGTTTTCATGACAAAACCGAACCGATTGCGCCTCGCCCCCATGTTCGCCGCAGATGCCCACCTTAAGCCCCGGTTTTGTTTTTCTGCCTTTGCTCACGCCGATTTTTATCAAGGCGCCGACACCGTCGCGGTCGATTGTCACAAAAGGATCCGACGGCAATATTCCCTCTCCCACATAATGAGGGAGGAACCTGCCGGCGTCGTCACGGGAAAGGCCGAAAGTGGTCTGTGTCAGGTCGTTGGTTCCGAACGAGAAAAAATCTGACTCCTCGGCGATCTTATCGGCTGTGATGGCCGCCCGTGGCAACTCAATCATCGATCCGACCGTATAGCCTAGTTTAACGCCCGCCTTTTTTATCACGTTGTCCGCGACGGCGATAACTCTTGCGCGTAGCAGGCGCAGTTCATTGACGTGCGCGACCAGCGGGATCATTATTTCCGGTTTTACTTTGATCTTTTTCCTGACGAGCGAACACGCCGCCTCGATGATAGCCTGAACCTGCATGTCGTAAATCTCCGGGAACGTAATCCCCAGCCTGCATCCCCGGTGGCCCAGCATCGGGTTGAACTCGTGGAGCATGCCAGCCCGGTCTTTTAACTCGCCTATAGATACGCCCAGGTCTTTGGCCAGAATCGCGTAATCGACTTCATTTTTGGGAAGGAATTCATGCAACGGCGGATCGAGCAGACGCACCGTCACCGGGAGCCCTTCCATCGCCCTGAATATGCCGACGAAATCTTTGCGTTGCATCGGGAGCAGTTTTTTAAGCGCTTTGTGGCGCTCTTTTTTATTGTTGGCAAGTATCATCTCCCGCATCGCCACGATCCTGTCCCCTTCAAAGAACATATGCTCCGTCCGGCAAAGGCCTATTCCCTCCGCGCCGAATTCGCGGGCCACCCTGGCGTCATGGGGTGTGTCGGCGTTTGTCCGCACCTTTAAAACACGCGCCTTGTCCGCCCATTTCATAAGAGTATGGAAATGGATCGACAGCTGGGGTTTGACAAGCTTGGCCTTGCCGACGATGACCCGCCCGGTCGACCCGTCGAGCGTGATCCAGTCGCCTCTGTGGATTGCAGTAGAGCCGACAGTGAACATCCCCTGTCTTATCGATATTTTTATCTTTTCAGCGCCGGCCACACAGCATTTGCCCATCCCCCGCGCCACAACCGCCGCGTGAGAGGTCATTCCTCCCGTGGCGGTCAATATCCCCTGGGCCGCGTTCATCCCGCCGATATCCTCCGGGCTGGTCTCCTGTCTCACCAGTATCAACTGCTCGCCTTTGGCCGCCTGCTCAATCGCCTCTTCAGCAGTGAACACAACCTTGCCCACCCCGGCGCCCGGCGACGCGGGAAGGCCGACGGTAAGAGCGGCCACCCTGGCTTTTGGATCGATTGTTTTATGGAGCAGTTGATCTATCTGCTCTGGATAAATCCGGTTTATAGCCTCGTCTTTGGTGATAAGTTTTTCTTTGACCATCTCCACCGCGATCCGCACCCCCGCCTCCGCCGTTCGTTTGCCCACGCGGGTCTGGAGCATATAGAGCTGGCCATTTTCCACCGTAAACTCGATATCGAGCATGTCGCGGTAATGTTTCTCCAGTTTCCTGTAGATCGTGTCCAGCTCCTTTTTCACGTCTGGAAGCTTCGCGCCAAGCTCATCCACCGACAAAGGCGTTCTGATCCCCGCCACCACGTCCTCGCCCTGGGCGTTAAACAGGTATTCGCCGAAAAACCGGCGCTCCCCTGTGGCCGGGTCGCGGGTGAAAGCGACACCCGTGCCTGAGTTTTTTCCCATGTTTCCAAAAACCATAGCCTGCACATTGACGGCGGTGCCCCATGAGTCCGGGATGCTGTAAAGCCTTCTATATTGCCTGGCCCGGTTGTTATGCCACGAGGCGAACACGGCGTCTATCGCCTTTTGAAGTTGATTCTCCGGTTTTTGCGGAAAAGGTTTTCCAGTCTCCTGTTTTACTATCTTTTTGAACAGAACAACCAGCGACTTTAACGAGCTTAAAGGAAGGTCGGTGTCGGCTTTCACCTTTGCGATCCGTTTTTCTTTTGTCAGCGCTTTTTCAAACTTCTGCCGGTCGATGCCGAGCGCCACATCGCCAAACATTGTTATAAAACGGCGGTACGAATCCCAGGCGAACCATTC